>NZ_BBUX01000003.1:0-251654 GCF_000974725.1 Methylobacterium sp. ME121 | reverse complement strand
CAAAACCGGAAAACTCGCACTCACGCCGGACCAAAGCGATGGGGGGACGTCAGCTCGCGCGACTGATCCGCCAGTTGGCTGGCTGCGCCCACTCGGGCTTTGCCCCACACGTAGCCTCATACCAGCTGAGCGCGGAGGCGAGCCGTTGCACCAGCTCCCGAGCGAGCCCGCACAAGTGCCGACGCGGAGTGACAAACATCCACGAAGGAATGATGTTATGCTCCAAGCGAGGCACCTTCGCAGGTGGCTGCGATGCACCTGCGATCGAAGGAACCTGCGTGGTCGGGCGTTCCAAGAGTCATCTGACGAATATGACCGGCGCGGAATTCCGTTCGCGCCTCCGTGAGCTAGGGCGAACGGATGCAGCATTCGCGGAGGAGGTCGGCAGTTCAACTCGCAGCGTGAGCCGATGGGTCAGCGAAGGGCCACCGCCCGAAATCGCCTATCTCGTCGACCTCTTGCTGACTCTCGAGTTGCATATCGGCGCACCCATTTCGCCGGAAGGAGGTGCGGGAAAGGACGCTTTTGATATCGTGTTCGACGACATGCTTGCGCGCGCAGCTATAAGTGGCCGAAAATCCGAATTGATTGCGAGTATGCGCCGCTGGTTAGAGCACCAATATGTCAAGATGAGCAGAAGTACTACTGGTGAAAGTTAGCATCTCGCAGTCGTCGATCGCACGCGAACGCCCGCGACGTCTCGAGGTCAACGGGAAGACGGACGCACCGTCCAAGCTGGTAGCCGTCTTCCCCCAGCGGCTGGCCGCCGCACGTCGGTCCTTCAGTTGAGCTGAGAGTTGCTCAACCCGGTTGCAGCCGTTGAGGCGTCATTTCGGGCAAGCGGCGGGAGACTCATTCCTCGGCGGCGGGATCGCGGGCCGAGCGTCCTTGCTCCAGACGTGCTCGCGGAAGAAGTAGCTGTCATGGTCGCGATTGCCGACAGCCTACCTAAGCATGCCCGGAAGCTGATCGAGCAGCGGGAACGCAAGCGGCCACTCATACCCTGCGCCGGCACAATCAAGGCTGTCGCGAGGCCTTGCCATCAGCGATCACGCGCACCGTGGTGGCACACCCACCAAGTGATCGGCCATGAGCCTAACGATCGTCTCGGTTTCAGCTGCAAACTCCGTCATTTCGCAACCACTGGCCCCATTCTCCGGAGCGAGCCCGCTGGTTCCGTCGAGAGAAACCGCGCCGCCTTGCGAGCCGTACTCCTGAGAGGCTGAGGAGCCGCTTCCAAACGCAAGCGCGGGCTCAATAGATGGAGAGCTGGGCGGTCCATCGCCAAGGTCCAGGCTCGACTCCCACAGCGCGCCGCTTGCTTCGGTCTGGATCCGCCAGAAGATGGCCGAGAAGGCGCAGCGAAAAATTCTGCGGGCTCCCACTCCGATTTGCCCGTTGCGCCTCCGATAGCACCGATCCCGAGCAGCGTGGACAAGTCGCTCATTACATCAGACGGCTCAAGCGGTTACAGTAACAACCGGTGACGGGCATCCCCATGATTCACAGATCCGCCAGAAGCGTTCATTTGGTGGTGCGCCATTTTGTCTATACTGTATCCATGCTGGTATTTCGGGGCCGATCGGAGGCAATGCCGCCGGATGTCGGATGTTAATGATGGCAGCTGGCTCGCGATGATTGCCGCCGCGATGAGTTAATGTCTCGCCGATCCGTGCGTTGCCGGTGCGAGCTGAGCAGGCATGGAGGCAATCAAGATGGACCCAATCTCCCCAGCTGAACTAAGGAACGAATTTGGACGGAAAGCGAGTCGTCACAGTTTTGTATCGATAAAAAACATGCGGCCGATCAGATATAATCAGCGCTGGCACCGTGATGCCCTTGTCCAACTATCCCTTGATCCGTCTGTGATAGCATTCGAAGCCGAGTCCGAGCCGCTCCCCCACGAAGTGCTGAACTTGATCGTTACCATTTTGGGCGGGCAGATGCGTGTTTCCCTCGTTCGGGACCACACCAACAGCACTGACTCAAACCAAGCGAAAGACCAGATAAGAATCAGCAGATCGACGATTCTGCGGGAGCCAAGAGCGAGTAATGCAAGAGCAATATGGGCCACTCGAAAGAGCATCGTATCTATCGGAGACAGAGTGAGAATTTTAGGAAAGCTAGATGCTGCGCCGAATGGCCTCAAGTTGGCGGAGTTGCTCGCATGCATCTCGACGTCACGAGTCGACCCAGTCGATGCAATCCTTGCTCTTGTATGCCAGGGCTTGGTCACTCTCGATATCGAGAAGCCAATCGCACCAAGCACAACCGTCCGACGTTCCTTGAATCCAAGATCGGACTGTGGACCCAAGACAGCTTTGAAGTCCTAGCTCGCGT
Organism: Methylobacterium sp. ME121; assembly: GCF_000974725.1. Lineage (NCBI taxonomy): Bacteria > Pseudomonadati > Pseudomonadota > Alphaproteobacteria > Hyphomicrobiales > Methylobacteriaceae > Methylobacterium > Methylobacterium sp. ME121. The sequence goes on along the minus strand of NZ_BBUX01000003.1, from coordinate 249,314 downwards.
CCTTGAGTACGGATAATCAGCTGATTGTTCCGGAGCGGGGCCGATCCGAATGTGTCCGGAGCTTTTGGAGGGCAGCGGAGATCAATCGTCCATGTCCATCCAAGCCACTTGCCACCGCTGTCCAATGCTCTACAAAATGCCGAGGATTGCTCTTCGTCTCCGCCTGAGGGAGCGAACCCAGATGTCGAAACGACGTCGAGAGATTGAGCAGCTTGAGGCTGAAATCGCTGCCATGGAGCAGCAGGTTCAGCAGATCGCTTCTAAGCGAGCAGTCGCAGTACTGCGTATGAGAACGCTCGAAGCCATGGAATTTTTCGAGACCGCGGCCGTTCCACATCAGGAGCGACAAGGGCATTTACCTCTCATACCCATCAATGGCGACATGCGAGGTGGTCCTTCTGAGCAGCGAAGTCGGCCGATAAAGGGAAAAAATACTACGACTGCACCCACTGACAAGAAGCGGTTGGTTGATAGAGACAAGCTGGCTGAATTGACGCGCCAACTGTGTCCAGCGCGTCAAAAAGCCGTGCTTCTGGTCGTCGAGATGATCGAAGCAGCGTATCCTTCAAGCGTCACATCTGCGGAGATCAATTCTCGATTCGCTGAAGATGGGACCGTCTCGATATCCGTGCTTGCGAAGTGCAAGACGGCTCTCCATCGGTCTCAGCTCGTGTCATTTAGTCGGGTAGATCAGAGGTGGTCCATCAAAGGAGCGCCAACTGACTCCGAGTCGCCAGGTTTGGCAATCGTGCCAGCATGACTGTGCAGCGGAGGAAGCATGAATTCACCGGCTTACAGCTGGGAGGCCGCCGGAAAGGTGGTGCGCAATAGCGCAAAGCGAAGGCGCGGCCTTTTGGGCCGCGCCTTCCAGGTGCGAATCTCAGGCTAGCAACCAGCTTCGCACCTCCAGACACTTTCGATTCGTCTGTTTCGAAGCCCCTGTGGCAAGCAGGGACTTCGACCGACACTCTGCAGGTACCATGCCGCTGTAGCAAGCAGAGGCACGGGCCGAGCGCTGAGACTTTGGCATTTTTGACGTCAAAGGCAAGCCTCTCCCCTGTGGGATCGGTCGGTACTGGGCGGTCGACGGCTTTCAGCACGCGCCCCTGTGTTCCGCGGGCAAACAGCTCAGCAGGTTGGAAGGCCCGTCCATCCGGCTCCCAACCTTGGATATCGAGCGCGGCGAAGTGGGTGCCGGACCGGCCCCCGCCAAGAGGTGTCATCGACTCCCTCATGCATCGAGCTCGCGTCGTGTTGGTCCGTAGCCGTTCCTCAAGCCGTTCCGGGGCGCGGGCAATAACGGCAGCAGGCACAGCACGGCGAGCAGATGGCGCGCGGCTGAGTGTGGATTGGCAGCAGTAGACGAAAAATTTTCCCTGTAGAAATAAGCATATTTATCGGGCCAAGCGACTGAACTGCCGATCGCAGAAGGAGAGGTTTAGTTTATCGGAGGAGATGTCATGTTTCAACCTCGTGTATTTAGGAGCGCTGACAAAAGAATACTGCATAAATCTGGACCCGAAAAAGTCTGGGAAAGCCTTGGTCCGGGCGTAGAGGTATTCAGATATCCAACTGGCGAACCCGTACGGCGGATCATCACTCAAGGTGGCTCAAGGAAAGTTGGCGGGTTCTACTCGTGGAAGATGATGAACCACACCGTCTTCGAGTCTGTGACCGAAGAGCGTTGCAGCATGCTGATGGACGTTCACTCCGCCGTTGACGCATTCTACGCCCAGCCTGAAACCATCCGCGTTACGGGTACCGAAGGCAATTCCTTCGAGTACACTCCGGACTTTCTAAGCATTTTAGGTGGAACAAGGTTCCGACTTGAGAATAAGCGTGCTTGTGATCTGTGGCCACCGAAACCGGCCGACCGCTACGACGAGTCGGGCATCCGGAAATGGGAGAAAGCCGCACTTGTGCGCGCTCGCCTCCGTGCCGTGCGGCAAGCCTACACACGCTGCGGCCTACAATGGAAATTGGTCTTAGACCTTCATATCGCCAACATGGCTGCACCGGAGGTAGTGGACGAACTGGTCTCACATGGCGGACGTCCGATTAGTGAGGGGGATTGGCGCCGCCTCCGGGAACATATTATCGCAGCCGAAAACGCCACGACGCTGGATGCCGCGTCCGCTGTTCTGCGTGAAGCAGAGGACCCGCGGGGGACGGTTCTGGCGCGTGTAAGTGAGGGCCTCCTCGGGATCGATCTCCACGAAATCCCTAGAGACGAGAGCCTTGTCTTCCTCACCGGCAGACGGAGGGACGAGGTATGACGGACGTCATGGAAGCGGACCTGAGCAGCGAAGACTCAATCGAGCCGGTCACCATAGATCATATTGTACCTGACGATCTTGAGGTCGGGGCTTTCATTATCTACGAAGGAAGGCCGTTTAGTTTCCTTCATAAAGATGAAGGGTGTGCGCCACTTATTTTCAAATCCGAAACCGGCCCTCCTCGGCTGATTGAGCTGCTGCCGACCGAATATATTCACAAAATTGCGCTCGGCGAAATAAAAAGGCCTGGTAGAAAAAACATCGCCGGACTAAATGCAGAGCCTGAGTCGTATAGGCATGACGAGAAATTTGAGGCGCTTCCTAAAAAAGCGCGAGAAGTTGCAGGATTGAAGGATTTATATGTCGAAGAGTTTGCGCGCAGGATCCGAGACGCCGAAGAACGAGGTGAGAGGTTCGCGCGAAACGAAACGAATGCATTGATTGTTCGCGAAATCGTAGATGCTGCTCTACCAAAGGACGTTCATCCACCGGCCATGCGATCGGCCCGCAGCATTTTGCGTTGGTTGCAGAGATCGGAGCTTAAGAAGGGCTCTCCGATGGCGAACGTCCACGGCAACTACCAACGTCCATACAACCGTAAAATATCCCAACGTGTGCTGGACCTTATTGCCACGATCATTCGTGAACAAGCCGACACTCTACCTCATGCCTTGCGGCCAGGTATTATCCGCGGTCAAGTAAACACCAAAATTAAAGAAATAAATTTGGAGGAGAGTCTCCAAATACCGCCAGTAAGAACAACAACTGTGACTTCAGAGTTCAATCGTTACGACGGATGGATACGGCTTGCAGCTACAAAGGGTAAACATGCGGCGGACTTGGAATTCGGTGCCGTCGGAAAACTCGTCCGGCCAACACGTATCAATCAGCATTGGGAGCTTGACCATCACTCGATCGACCTCATCCCCATTTTAGGAAGCACAGAACTCGGGCAAATGTTGTCAAAATCGGCGTTAGGCAGATTGGACATAACTTTAGCGATAGACGTTTACTCGGGCTATCCCGTTGGATTCTACCCGTCTTTCGAAGGTACTGGTCTGCTGCCTTCTTTGATGTGCATTGCTCATGGCGTTCAGGAAAAGACCTACGTGGCTCAACGCTTCCCGCATATCAGCGGCTCACTGCTCGCACATGGCAAGCCTACCAAGGTCCGGTTCGATCGCGCACGGGAGTACGTCGGCAGACAGATGGCGAGATCTCTCCGCAGAGTTGGAATTGGCTTCGAGCTGGCGCGACCCAGATTTCCAGACGATAAACCATACATTGAACGATTTTTTGGAACGCTCGAGAATGATTTCGTCTCTTGGCTTAAAGGAAGAACCGGATCAAGCCCTCGTGACAGGGGTGCTGCAAACCCCGCGAAGGAGGCGGCTATTGAACTAGATGATTTCGTTGCGCTTCTGCACGAATATTTTATCACTGTTTACGCTCGCAGACCCCAAAGAGGTCTTGATTGGGAAACCCCGGAGCAACGCTGGCTGCGAGGTCTGCGAAACTATAAGCCTAGGCTTCTGACTCCTGATGAACAAGCTCGCGTAGACGTTCTTGCCTCCATTGAGGTAAAGGTGAACGCTGGCCGGGAGGGGATACAGTGGCGCAACAAGCATTATCAATCCCCGGAGCTTCAGAGCATCCGCCGTACGTCGGGTAATTTCGGAGTTCGCAAAAACTCTATGACTCCGCTGATTGGCAGAATTTCACTACGAGACGTCGGCGTTATATTCGTGTCCGTTCCTAATACTGATACTCCCTCAGAGATTGCTGTTCCCTGTACCGCAGCGGCAGCACACGGCAGGACTGTTTGGCAGGACGAAGTTGTACAGGCGCTTCTTCGCCAGAAGAAAAAGAATCCGCAATCGAAGATCGACTATGAGGATGGATTTTCGGCGCTGTTCCGCCGGTCGATTGGATGCATGGGCATCAAAACCGACAAAGCCTCGAAGCTTGGTTCATCTCGCGGTGCAGTTACCGCTGCACGATTTACCGGCGTGATGGTCGACGGCGTATGTAAACATGCTTTGACGCGTCTGGTTCGTGACGGCACTGCGCTTGATCTGTTCGGCCAATTGGCGGCGCAAGATAAAAGCCAGGCGGTCTGCGAAGAAAATATAAATGCAATAAATACGGATGATGAGGACATCGTCGATATCTACGATGACATGCCTGCCGATGAAATAGATATGAGCGATCTCCTCGGTGAGGAGGATTGAGGTGGCAATATTCCCTCACGAGCTTCCGCACAAGAAGCGGCTGGATTACATAGACAGGATCTTTATACGGCATGATGCGATCAAGATCGCCGCACAGGCTCTCCAGCACCTCACGTTCGCTCCGAATCGGCGCAGGGAAGGATCCGTAGGATATATACGCGGATATTCACGTTGCGGCAAAAGCGAAATTCTAAAACGTCACATCGAAGAACTTACTGGCACACAGGTCGGAAAGGGGCTTCAGCGGCTCATCGAAGGCAACGGCCATTTGATCGTTTACCTCGAGCTTTCTGCCGGGGAAACACCGCTAGGTGTTGCGACCCGATGGTTGCGCCTCTTCGAGGATTTGCGTGTGAGCGCACGGGGCCGCAGGTATGAGCCGCCCCTACGTGAGCGTGACGCGATTCAGCGCGCTATAGATATTTCCAATGACAACAACGTCACGCTTGTCGCGCTCGACGAGTACCAGAATTTGTTCAGAAGTGGATCTTCTGCGGCAGTCGATGCAGCCAGAAGTATGCTCATAACCATGCAGAATGCAGCAACGTTTCCGATCGCAATCACCGGTTCTCCGCTCCTAGAGGAATTGTTCTCGCGACATGAGGCAGTTAAGGAACGTGCGGGTCCAAGAGTACTCTTAAAGCCGCTGCCGTTCCGTGCGCGGAAAGAACAAATTGCGTTCGCTAGTGTAATTAAAAAATTTGAAGACAAGCTACCGTTCTTGCAGAAGCCGGGATTGTCGACGAAGGATTGGTTACAGTCGACATTTTTTGCAACGCGCGGCCGTCTTGGGCGGCTCACCCTGCTCACTCGCGCTGCGACTGATTTGGCATTCGCCGATTGCGCTGAGGGAACGATGCCTTCGACGTTGTCTATCAAGCATTTAAATCAAGCTTTCGATCTACTTCATGGCGACGATCCTACAATGAATGGCGTAAATCCTTGGGTCAAAGATTTCCAACTTCCCAATATTCCGCTGTCGGTCGAGGACGCAATGCGCATCAATTTGGACGATAGGAAGCGACGCAAAGGAAGGACGCTTTACGATGAGTGACGTGCCTCCTTCAGCGGCGCGGCTGCGTCGAACCGTACAAGCACAACCTGGGGAGGACCTAAGAAGTGTAGTCGTGCGCTACGCTCGGATAAAACGTATATCGGTCGAGATGCTTCTGCGTTTTGGCCTGCAGGTAGACGCGAATAGCTTAGCTTCTGTCCCGCTTCGCAGATACCAACTCGAGACGTTTGCGGACCTTGCGGGTCTCGAGCTGCAAAAGCTTGCAAATGATGCATTTGCCGAAGGTAAGAACGGCTTTGAGCTTTTCGGTCAGGACGCTGGCTTGGACGTCATCGAGCCACATCGGCGGCGAGTGGCACCCGGCATGCTCAAATCGGATGGTATTCCCTGGATCAGGGCGCACTGGCAAGTCGCCTGCCTTCCATGCGATCCGGACACTGGGGAATGTTTTGTTCAAATCTGTCCTACATGTCAGAAGTCGCTTTCTTGGGTAGGAATCGAGAGTGTCTATCTGTGTCAAAACTGCGCTATCGATTTGCGTATGGTCGCGCCCCGGTACGCCTCAGAGAGGAAACAGGAGTTGGCCAAGCTAATGGTCGGCGTGCTGCGTCGCGACGCGAACGCCCTCACGCAGTTGCCGGCCATAATTGCGCATTCAACTGCCCGCGAGCAACTCGCCTTCTTCTCGGTTCTCGCCAGTCTATCCTTCATTGTCGCAGGCCGTATCTTGCCACATGGGGCATTTGCAACTTTCCGCGGCCTTGAGCTTGCGCTCGAATATCCCTCTTGTCTCGATGGCATAATCGCAGATATAGTCCGGTCTCATGAAGAATGTAGCATTAAATTGGGCTGGTTTGCGGCGTTCATGGAAGTACGTTGTCGAGTAAAATTGCTCCCTTCCGGAAAGCTTAAGCGATCGATGGAGAGGCGTATCTTTAGAATTATGGGAATTGACGAGAAAAACTACATGGTTGTTCGCAGGGTCAGGCCTGATTTTTCTTCGGAATCTTGGCGATCAATTTCCTTTAAATACCAGAGTTTCCTGAGAGGCGTCCCAGCCAATCGTGAACCGGAATCATTGCCCGTGGGCGTAATCGATATGCCGGGCCCATTTCAGTCTTGATTTTTTCAACAATTTCGAGTTCTGCGACTCTCCTGAGGCAGGACTCGGCTTCGTCTTTTCCTAATATCTCTCGTTCGATGTCGCGCATCGTCTTGTAATCATCCGAGATGAATTCCAGCAGGAGTCTCACTCCTGGGTGGTACAATGCCTTGAAAAACAGATCTTCCCGCGCAAGTTGAGAGATCATGTTGCATTGTGGACGGCCGGATGCGTCGTCGAAAATATTAAGCTTGCTCGTATTTTGATTTGAGGGTTCCGCGCGAGTGCTACGGCGGGGCGGCTGCGCGGGTGATGCCCTTTCCATGTCCCACTCCCTCGAAATCAGTCTCTCAACTGCTGCAACATCAGGTGCGGAGTCGTGATGTGAACAGGCTCGCCGCGCCGAATCCATATGTCCGAAATCTGGCTAGAGCGTGCGTAGCTACAGCTGTTTAACCGTTCTGCGCTCGGTGTCTATCGGTCGGTTCAATAAAGCTGGCTTTCACCCTGTCAATGAGGAGCTATCGTGCGGTCGATCCAGTGTCAGAATATTTGTTCGAACTGCTTTTTGGTGTCAATTCGCCGGCATTCGGTGACAGAATAAGAGTGTCGTCGGCGGTGAGATCGCTTGAGAGCTCAGATTATTTCGGTGCCAATTTATTCCGAGCCCGACACGGGCTTCGCACAGGCCGCCATCGTCGGCCGGTTCGAGGCCGGACCCGCCGCGATCCGGGTCGAGGCTTGAAGGGGGGGCGATGCCACCTCGTGACGCGCTCGCCGCTCCGATGCTGCGCGACAAGGTGCACGGAGCGTCCTCGGCGTTCACGTCCTAGAGCCTGCTGCGCAAGGCGGGCAACGCGGCCTCGACACCGTGCCGAACCGGTGGTCGTCGCGGGCTTGATCGATCGGCCCGAGCGGGTGATAGAGGCCCTATGCGCGGGGGCCGTCGCGTTCACGGTCGGCACGGCAGTGTTGGATGGCGTCTTCCAGGCCCAATCGTCCGCGCTCGCCGACCAGTTCGAGGCCATCCGGGCTGCGCTCGCGGCCGCGTGGGGCTGCAACAAGAGCCCTCCACAGCAAGGAGCGACATCATGGACAAGGTCAACCTCGCGAAGGCGTTCAGCACGTTCTCGGACCACTGGAGCCCCAAGATCGCCGGCGACCTGGGCGACTTTCAGGTCAAGCTCGCCAAGTTTAGGGGTTCCTTTCACTGGCACCAGCACGACCAGGAGGACGAACTCTTCCTCGTCGTCGAGGGTCGGTTGCGAATGAGCTTCCGCGACCGGCCGGCGCTTGATCTCGATCCGGGCGAGTTCATCATCGTCCCTCACGGGACCGAGCACTTGCCGGAGGCGCTCACCGACGAGTGCCATGTCGTGCTGTTGGAGCCGAACACCACGCTGAACACCGGCAACGTCGAGAATGAGCACACCATTCGCGAGCTCGGCCGGGTCGCCTGATGGGGCACGACCCGCATTCGGTCGAGGATCTCTGGGCGCTGCTGCCGCAACTGCGTGCGGCGCGCTGGGGGACCTGGCGCATGCCTTCGACGTGGACATTCTCCACCGCTCGAGCTTCGCCCCGGCGCAGCGGACGGTGATCTACCACCAAGATCCCGGCGTGGGCAGCAAGAAACACGGCTTCCTTGCCGAGGAGTGGCGATTGCAGGGCCAGTGGGGCGCGCATGTCGACCCGCCAGCTCAGTTCGTGCGGGTCCCCCGCTTCCTGCATCGGATAGCGGTGCAGAGCTGGTCTTTCCGCTCGTCGTGTCGATCATCGGCGAGCACACGGTAACCGATCCGGATTACCGTGCGAGGCTTGAGGATGTCCGAGCCTGGGAAGGACACAACGGACCCATGCCGGCGGGCGCCTTCGTCGCGCCGCGGACCGACTGGTCGCGTCGCTGGCCCAGCCAGGAGGGCATGCTGAACCGGCATGTGGCCGGCATGTGCCACTTCCCGGCTGGAGCCGCGACGTTCCTGCCTACGTGCATGAGGAACGAGACATCACCGCTTCCGGGTATGACACCACCGATACCGACCCGGACGTGATCGTCAGCGGAGGCGCCGTGTTCTTGGAAGCCTACGCTCTCGGATTGCCCCGCCGGCAGGTCGAGCTGACGGTCAATCTCGATCAGGTGCACATGTGCGGCTGTCTGCCGGTCGCGAGTTGGCCAAAGATGAAGCAGAGCGCGGGCTTTCCCGCACGGATTTTCGCCCTAATGCCGGCCGCCGGCGATAGCGACCTGCCAAATCGAGCCGGCCGGTCCGCGGAGGACGTGGGGCTGAGCCCCGCTCGGATCGGATGACGCTTTGGCTCGTCGGGCTGGAAGCACCGTGCGATCGGGAGGCCGGCTTGAAGCCACCCCGATTGATCTCGTATCGTTGCATATCGCGCTTCAGGTCAACGAGCTTGGAAGCATTCGGTGCGCCGCCGAGGTACTCGGATCGCCGGCGTCCGTAGTGAGCCGTCGAATTCGTGCGCTCGAGGACACGCTGCCGGTTTCGCTGTTCGATGGGTCGGCTCGTGGCGTAGAGCCGACGATCGCCGGGCATCGGCTGCGGAGTGCTGCACGGTCCATCATCGTCGATTCCGAACACACGGTTCGTTCCGCACTCGCCCTCGACATAGATCGAATGGGATCGCTTCGGGGAGCTGGTCGCAGCCATCGCCGCGGGACAAGCGTGTCAGCTTCTCGACGCGTACAGCCCGACTCATGCAAGTATCGACAACGACCATACGGACGGCCTACTTGGGTTCAGACTTGATCACGGTCCGCCAACTTCGCCAATGCTCGGCGAAGCGAGCCCGCATTTGCCTCGCCGAGACGAGCCAAACACTCCGCCTGCATGTGCTCCCACAGTGGAACGGTTTCGTCGAGACGGGCACGGCCCACCTCTGTTAGGTGAACGCGCCGGGCACGCCGATCGTCCGGATCGGGTTCGATCGTGATCAACCCACGCCGCTCGAGCAGCTTGATGTTGGCCGTGAGCGTGCTTTTATCGAGGGCAAGCTCATCGGCCAATTCACGCATCGTCGGTCCGTCAGCACAGGCGAGCACGGTGAGAAGTGTGAACTGCCAGTTCGAAAGACCGACGGCTCGGAACGCCGCGTCGAACTCGCGCCCGATCACGCGGGCGGCGCGCTGGACGGCGACGCAGATGCATGCCTGCTCGATGGCTGCAGCCGCGACGGGGGTCAGCTTGAAGGACGAGGGCACGTCGTGGTTCCAAACGGAAGCTGGTTCTAGGATATAGATCGAGCGAGCGCTCATGCGAGCCGCCGAGCCGGACCTCCAAGAAGTTTGATATCACATCATGTGCGCCGGCGCACGTGCCGCGGACGAAAATGGTTTTATATAAAACTTGTTCAACGAGCGGCGCCATTCGCCGCCTCGAATCAATCGCGGCAGAGACCCGCTCAGGCTCGACGGAGATCCAAGATGTTCATGCGCACGATGTCAGCGTTCACGGTCGCGTTTGCCTTGACCGCCACCACGCTGCCGGCCGCGGCCCAGCAGAGCCGCACCTTCACCGCCTGGGGCCACGAATTCGTCGCGCCGGAGATCGACCCCCGGGAGATCACGCCCGCCGCCCCGAACGGCGCGGGCCCTGCCCCGTTGCGCAGCAACGGTCGGACCACCGCCTACACCGCCTCTTCCGGACAGCCTGCGACCACGGCATCGACGGCTCGGAACCCGACGCGAGCCATCGACGTCCGGGGCGCCCGCTTTGAAGTTCCGGCGCGGTGATGCGTCGTACCCTCTCCTGGACGGCGAAGGTGCATCTCGTCTCCGCCGGCACAACTTCGCAATAGAAAGCTCGATTCCCATGTCCAATCACTCTCTTGTTTCCGGCCGAAGCGGCGCCTTTGTCGAAGTCGGTCCGGCTTTGACTGCGATCGAGCGGTACGGGGATCACCTGACCCGAGCGGCGCTCTACGGTTCGCTCGCCGTCATCTACGCTTGGTTCGGGGGAATGAAGTTTACAGCCTATGAAGCGGAAGGACTGGTTCCGCTGGTCGGCAACAGCCCGCTGTTGAGCTGGTTCTACAGCATCTTCAGCGTGCGTGGCTTCTCGGCTTTCCTCGGCGTGCTCGAACTCAGCATCGGCGCCCTCGTCGCCGCGCGGCTCGTCAACCCCAAGCTCTCCGCGCTCGGCGGTCTCCTGTCGGCCGGCCTCTTCGTCACGACCCTGAGCTTTATGGCGTCGACGCCCGGTGTCGCCGCGCCGGAGCTCGGCTTCCCCGCCATCTCGGTGTCGATCGGTCAGTTCCTCCTCAAGGATGTCGGCCTGCTCGCCATTTCGCTTTGGATTGCCGCCGACTCGCTCAAGGCGATCCGTCACCGTCGCGACTGATTTGTCGCCGGCCTCGGATACCGACCATTAATGAGGAGACCCACCATGCAACGCATCGCTTCCATCGACCCGGTCACGGCGACCGGTAGCGTCAAAGATCTGCTTGAGGGTGTGAGAACGCAGCTCGGTGTCGTACCGAACCTTCACAAGGTCCTCGCGCAGAGCTCGGCCGGCCTGGAAGGCGTGCTGGCCTTCTCCGGTGCTCTCGCACGGGGTACGCTCGATCCCGCGACGCGCGAGCGCATCGCGCTGGCCATTGCGAACGTCAACGGCTGCGACTACTGCAACGCCGCCCACACGGCGCTCGCCAAGCACCGCAAGCTGGATGAGGCGGAGATCGCGGCCAACCGCACAGGCCGCTCGACCGACGCCCGCGCGGATGTGGCGGTCAACTTCGCCCGCAAGATCGCGGTCACCCGCGCCGATGTCGCTGAGGACGACCTCGCGGCTTTGCGCAGGGTCGGTTACACGGACGCGCAGATCGTCGAGATCGTGCTTCATGTCGCGGTCAACGTGCTGACCAACTACGTCAACGAGGTGTTCAAGACCGAGGTCGACTTCCCGCATATCGGGCCTGCCACGCGCATCGCGGGCTGACGTCGAGCGGAGCCGGAGCCTCGGCACATGGGCTCTGGCTCCGTCGTGGGAGTGCGGATCACCGCCGTGGGGCGCATGAGCTCCGTTTCGACGCACTCTCTTTAACCGGACCGTCATTCATTTCGGCGGAGAGCGCTCCAGCCCGACGCGCTGCGTTCTCCGATCGTATGACGAGGTCCAGCTAGTGCTCTGACGCCGACAAAGCGTACACAAGGCAGCGCCGTTTTCGCATCGATAGCAGCAAGTTAACGGACAGGCACGTGGTGCGTTCGTTGGCGTCTGTGCACTAGCGGCCGTTCCGGGCGATCCACGCCCCCGCCCAAGATCGCCGGAAGACCCCGTTATGATCCAGTTCACCGTCCATACTACCGACCTCTGCTCCGGAGCTTCGAAGGTGGTGCTCGCCGACGTCGAACAGGCGCTCGGCTTCGTGCCGCGTGCGCTGAACTATGGGCGCCCGGATCGGAGGGGGGACTGCTCGTGAACACGCCGGCGATCATCGCCCTTTTGGCACAAGGCCGGGATAGCCAACCAGTCAAGCGGCCGAAGGGACGAGCAGAGTACACCGAATCCGTGGCGTTCCAGACGCGCAACGACGATGAGGCTTGGAAGCCTTGGGCCGAGCCGAACCGCGAGCACCATGACTTGACACTTCGGTTCTGCACATTCGACTGCGACATTTTGCAAGACGATAATTATCAATTTCATACTCAAAAATCACTAAGTAGCATTTACTTGGTGTGTCTAGATGAACACCCGCGGCTTCCGATCGGCGGATTTCGCACCCTGAATATCTACGTACCTGAACCGTCGCTTGGCGATATAGTCGAGTCCGGGGATTCAGTTTCGTCTGCTGCGCCAACAGGATCGATTGACCCCAGAGCCGTTCCTGACTGGCAACTTCGTCGCCTTGAAGTCGAGATGCTGGCTGAAATGCGCATGGCTCGACCTTTATCGCGTCTTCGCATCGATACGTTGGGACTGGAGGTTGCGGTCCATCTTCTTCGGCAGCACTCGTCCATGAACGGCGCAGTCCGTTGGGAATCCCTCGGTCCGCGCCGTAGCCGTTTCGATCCCGCCGTCGGAAGGGCGATCGAGTACATGGAATCGCGTTGGGCCGACGATATCAGGCTGGTGGACGTGGCTCGCGCGGCGCAGCTATCTCCACGCAAGCTCACGACTCTTGTTGCCAAGGCAACGGGTTTGCCTCCCCACCGTTGGCTCATGCGCCGTCGTATCGAACGCGCGTGCGAAATGCTGCTCGATCCGCGCCGCTCGATCACCGAGGTCGCCTTTGCGTGCGGATTCCACTCCTCGCAGCACTTCGCGACCAGGTTTCGCAAGCAGATTGGTTGTACGCCGAGTGCATATCGACGGGAGCGGCTCTCGTGAATTTTTCTGACACTCCACACCGAAGCGACGGCTGCAGCAGGATTCTCAATTTTTTCGGAGAGGACTTTGCATGCACGTCTGGATAAATTCCAGCAACGAGTATTGCATATTGCTTTAGTTAATTTGATACATTAAATAATTACTTTTGTCCCGTGATATATCGATATTGTAATTATGATATACATTAACTAGATATTTTTGTTTTATCAATCGAAGACAATAAATGCCCCCTGCCAATAAATAAGAAAGATGAAACTTACGAGATCACGCGGCGGCAGGTTGTTCGGACCTCTTAGTGAACAGAGCGCCTGGCCCATTCGCTCAGGCTGATGGAGGTGATGCGCGGGGGATCAGTCGACGAGCCCGTTGCAGGCGTCGCAGCAGAGGTCGAGGGCAATGGCGCTAGGATGATGACAACAACCGCGAGCTTCGTCGTGATGTGCCATCCAGCTTGATCGAGCAGCAGCGTGGCCTCAGCGGGCAAGGACTGGGTAACCTTTGACGTACAGCCAGTCGGTGGCTTGCGCCGGGGTGTGGCAGCCCAGACATTCCTGGCGATAGTCGAGCGTCTTGGTCTTGTCCGGGCTCCCTTTGTCGAACCATGCCCAGCCCCACCCGTCACCCCAAAGCGGATTGCCCGGGTAGCTGCCGCGATCGTCTTTCACCATCATGAACCAACCGGCTAGACCGGCGGCCCGACTCACCCGGCCGGTGGTCATGTCCTCGCTCTCGGCGTTGAACACCTCCTTCACCAAGACGGTGCCATTTTTGAACCGGCCGTTGGCTCGATACTCGTCGATCGCGCCCGGAGAGACGTAGACCGTATGCATCTCCTTCGAGCCTGGCACGGTATCGGAGGCGACAGCCCAGGTGCCGAGGAACTGGTAAGCCGCTCGATAGTCGAGAGGTAGACGCATGGTGCCGGCGACGTCGACCAGCCCAACCGACGCCCTCGGGGTTTCTGCAACGTTCGCGGACCGTACCTGTTGGGCGAGCAAGCCTGTCGCCGCGGCGAGCGTCGCTCCGCAGGTTAGAAGAAGAGTAGCCGAGGGAAGACGGCGACGGAACATATGATCCTCCACTGACAACGCCGAGCGCTTGGGCCCCTAGTTCTTGCCGACGCGCTCCAGCAAGCCACGCAGCACCGGGTAGTGCTGAATGAATACGAAATCCCGGCCGGCGTTTGCAGCATGGCAGGCATTGCAGGTCTCGACGGCCTTTACCTCGGTCGCCGAGGCGTATTGTGCCTCGGGCACGTGACCGAAGGAGAAGTAGGCCCATTGACCCGGTTCGTTCGCGAAGCGACGCGAGTCCTTCACAGCCGCCTCGAGACCGGCATACTCTGCCATGAAATAGCCTTTGCCGCTCGATTCCGTGATCGCGCCGTTTGCCGGGTCCGTCGTGCTGTTGATCTGCTGGCGCACGAGCTCCTTGACGATCACAGTACCTTCGCGGAACTCTCCCGTCCGTTTGAAGTGCTCCCAAGCAGTCGGCTCGACATAGACGATGTGAAACTCCGGGAATGGCGCCTCCGGTAGGTTGAGCCGGTTCGGCGTCAGCGGCGTGCCGATGAACGGCCACTCGCGCCAGCCGATCGGGCGCACCAGCCGGCCGTCCGGCAGGTACTCGGCGACGTACGGGGTCCGCCTGCCGTCGACCGTGTACGGCTGGGCCGGCGGACGACCGGATTCGGCCGCGGCCGCAGCCCGCTCCTGCGGCTGGTTCTGCCGGGCTGCGCCGCTTTGCTGCGGGGGTGGCGTCTGCCTAAGCTGCTCCGGGGTGCGCTCCTGCGACTGGGTCTGTCGGGGCTGCGGTTCGCCGCTCGGCTGGGGCGGCGGTACTTGCCCCGACCGCGCCGTACCGGCCGCGGGCGGCGGCGTGGTCTGCGCCTCGGAGCTCTGGATCCCGCCACAGCCGACCATCAGGGCGACAGCCCCGGCCGTCCGAAGCAGCGTCCAGCGATGACGAGACATGAAGAACATTTTCGGATCCTCCGGATTGCGGCATGGCCCGAACGGCGCGTCAGGGCGAAGCTCGACGGTTCGGCACGCGCGCGTGTTCCTGGCCGGTTGCCGGGCCAGCCCGAGATATGAGGCACACGACCAGCCCTCTGCAAGATCACGCCCGGTTCGCAGGCGACGCGTAAGGGTGCCCGCGCCGACGCGCGATTGCGTTCACGAAAAAGAGGCGACGTTCACGATCCGGAGCATGGGTCAGGTCGACGCGATCCATGCCGCAGCGCAAAGCACAACGGACGCGGTCGGCGGTATCGCGGCGACGATCGCGCAGTCGAGTGGCACGGCGCGCGCCGTCGCCGCTGCCGCCGACGACCAGGATCAGGTCGGCCAGGAGATCGCCCGTGCCATCGCGAGTGCGGCCGAGCAGACCATCGCCGGGCGCATCGGGACGATGCGAGCGGCGGCCGCCTCCAACGGGGGTCCGAGCGGGCGCGGTGCGAGCGGACGCCGGGCAGCGAATCAGGGCTCTCACATCCCGCGGAGCGCGATACCAGCCTTTCCTGAACGCGTGCGCACAGCCTGAGCGACGTGCGACGAGGCTGCAGGTTCATATGCGGCCCTCGTCCGAACCGGGTTGCGCGCGCGATCGTCAGGCGGCTCGCGCGGCCTGTTCAGTCGCCGCGATCAGCTGCCGCAGATCGGCGACCGGCAGCGGACGGCTGAACAGGTAGCCCTGCATCTCGTCGCAACCCTCATGCTGCAGGTGATCGCGCTGCGCCGCGGTCTCGACACCTTCGGCCACTGTCGTGATGCCCAGATCGGCACCGAGTCCGGCCACCGCCCGCACGATCGCCGCGCAGTGGCGGTTGACACCGAGCTCGCGCACAAAGGACTGATCGATCTTGATCTTGTCGAAGGGAAACGTCCGGAGATAGCTCAAGGAGGAGTAGCCCGTCCCGAAATCGTCCATGGCGATGCGCACGCCGAGGTTGCGCAGCCGGTGTAGGACCGCCAGGTTGGCGTCGCTGTCGGCGAGCAGCACCGACTCCGTGATCTCCAGCTCCAGTCGGCTGGGATCGAGCCCGGCGTTCGCCAGGGCCGACACGACGGCCGGGACGAGGCTCTGCTGACGGAACTGCACGGGCGAGAGATTGACCGCGACCTTGATCTCGCCCGGCCAGGTTGCCGCCTCCCGGCACGCTTCGCGCAGGACCCATTCGCCGATCGGCGCGATCAGGCCGGTCTCCTCGGCGATCGGGATGAACTCGGCCGGCGAGACGAAGCCACGCTCGGGATGGCGCCAGCGCAGCAGCGCCTCGCAGGCGTTGATGCGGTTCTCCCGCAGGTTCAGGAGCGGCTGGTAGAACAGCTCCAAGGCGCCGGTGTTCAGCGCCTCGCGCAGCTCGCGCTCCAGCGTACGACGCGCCTGGATGCGGGCGTTCATCTCCGGCTCGAAGAACCGGAACGTGCCGCGTCGCTCCGCTTTGGCCTGATACAGCGCGAGGTCGGCGTTGTTGAGCAGAAGGTCCGGCGTGGTCCCGTCGCCCGGCAGCATCGCGATACCGAGGCTCGCTCCGATCACCACCTTCTGACCGATGATGGAGAACGGCTGCGCCAAGCACTCGACCAGGCGCGCGGCGAGCTGGCCCGCAGCTTCAGGCGACGGCGCGCTCGCCTGCAGGATGGCGAACTCGTCACCGCCGAAGCGGGCGACCAAGTCCTCCTCGCGCACGCAGTGCCGGAGGCGATCCGCCACCGCGCGCAGCAGCGCGTCGCCGGCTGCGTGTCCCAGCGTGTCGTTGACTGCCTTGAACCCGTCGAGATCGAGGCAGAGCACGGCCGCCGGCTCGGCATGACGATGCTGTCGCTCGAGCGCGTCGCTCAGACGTTCGCGGAAGCAGGCACGGTTCGGCAGGTCGGTGAGCGGGTCGTGGTGTGCCATGTGAGCGATCCGCGCCTCAACGGCGCGGCGCTCCGTCACGTCCTCGGCGATCCCGAGCAGGTACTGCGGTCGCCCTTCCTCGTCGCTCACGGCGAGCTTCTTGACGTGCAGGAGGCGCGTACCGTTGCCGCGCGTCTCGAATTGACGCTCCTCGACGATCGCGTCCCGACCGCTGGCGCGAAACAGCGCCGCGTCCTGATCCAGCACGGCCCGGGCCGTCGTGTGCTGAAACAGAGCATGCGACGGCCCTCCGATCAGTTCGTCGCGCGGCACGCCGAGCAGGGCCTCGCAGGCACGGTTGACGAGCAGGAGGCGGTGATCAACCGCATCCTGCACGTAGAGCATCGCGGGGATGTTCTCGATCACCGTGTCGAGGAAGCTGCGCGTGCGGCGCAGTTCCGCCTCGGCGAGCTGGCGCTCGGTGACGTCGATGCTCGCAGCGAGCACGGCCGGCCGGCCCCGCAGCATGAGCGGACGCACGTAAGGCAGGATCTGGATCACCGATCCATCCGCCTTGCAATGACGCCAGATCCGCTCGCCATCGTAGGGCTTCGTCCGGTTCGCGAAGACGATCTGCAGTTCGGCACGGTCCGCCTCCGGTCGGATGTCGTGGGCTGTCATCGCCAGGAAGCGGTCGCGGCTGTAGCCGTAGTGCTCGACGGCGGCGGTGTTGACGTCGAGGAAGCGCAAGGATCCGGCGTCCAAGACCCACATCGGAACCGGGTTGGCCTCGAACAACATCCGGAAGGAGGCTTCGCGGGTGCGCAGCTCCGTGATGTCGACGAGGGTGACTACGAGCAGGTCGCCGAGTGGGGCTACGGCGATCTTGAGGTAGGATTCCGCATCGTCCCCGATGAATTCCAGCTCGAAATTGTCGCTTCCGCCGTTCTCGACGACACGGAACAGGCGAGCTGTGATCTCCTGCGCGTGATGACCCATGTAGACTTCGGAAAGATGCTGCCACAACAGGCTGTCCAACGACCGGCGCATCAGCTGCGCGGCGCCGGCGTTCAGGGTGACGATCTGCAGATCACACAGCTGTCCGTCCGCGTCGCGCACGGGCGCGAGGGCGAGAACCCCTTCCCGGGTCGACTGGTAGACTTGTTCGATGAGACTGGATCGGGTCTGGGGTTCGCTGACGTGGACGAGGGCGACCGGGAAGCCCCAGTGCGTGTGCAGGGGCAACGCGAGGATCTCGTGAACCTCGACGATGCCGTTCTCGACGCGGCTTGCAACCTGCCGCTCTGGCTGGCCGGTCCGGAGGGCGCGTCGCACGATTTGATCCAAGAGCCGCGCGCAGTCGCTCCGCTGGTGTCCGGCGGCATGACGGGGCGTCCCTTCGAGCCATGTAGCGACGGCTGATGCCGTTTGCAGGTGGACGAGATCTGGCCCGTCGAGGCGCACCAGCACCGTGCCATCGGCGAAACGACCGAGCGAGCCGAGAGCGATCTCTTCGTAAGGCGGCAACGCCATACCCGGCTTCCGAGCGGCATGCCAACGTTGGCTCAGGATGTGGGCAGCACTGCCCGCGAGTCCAGGCGGTCGTTGCTTGGTCTGAGGCGACATGGCGCGAAGAGCGTTCTGGCGGATGCGGGCGAATGACCGTTGGCCGAATTCGCTAAATATTTCTGAATAACCGATTGGATCGGTGACAAAAACCGCAGCGATAAGCCGGCTAGCGATATCTCTCAAGTCATGCGTGCGTGCGAAAATCCGCACCTGGAGCTCCTGAACACGGGTCTGTTACAGACATTCGACGTTTGAAACCGGAACGCGGAACATGAATCTTGATGATTTACACTCTGGATAGCCGTGCAGTCCTTGCCCGGCCTTCACAGCGTCCGAAAGCTCTTTCCCGCTCGCCCGCCCGGATCGGGACAGCGCGGCCGTCCCGATTTCCGTTCGTCGACGTCAGGCGTGGAAGGTGCATCGATCGTGCACGCCACATTCGGGGCTGCAGATCCAACCGACGGCGCTTTTCGACCGGTGCGAGGAATCGAACGGGCTCTCGATCACCTGCATGACGTTATGTGAAGGCGTCATCGCGCTGTCATGATGCACCTTCGTGATGTCTCCCCGACTTAAAAGCCGGGGCTTCCATGCCCGGACGGGCACGGCGTCTCACATCCGAGACGAGCGATATTCCGCGCGGCATTCTGGTCGCGCTCATGTTCTGATCCGCACTCGCCGCACGTCCACCGCCTGATGCTGAGACCGGCCAGCCCCGTGGGTCCACTGAGGCGCCCACAGAACGAACAGGTCCGTGTCGTGTTGGCTTCGTTCACCTCGGCGTAGGCGACCCCTGCGTGATCGCATTTGTACCGGAGCATGCCGCGTAGCGTAGACCATCCGGCGTCGAGCACGCTCTTCGCCATCCGGGTCTTCGTCATAGCCGAGGCCGACACGTCGCCGACCGTGATCTTGCGGGCGCGATCCACGAGCGCCCGAGAGAATTTGTGAAGCACATCCTTCCGCCGATTGGCGATCTTGGCGTGAATCGATTTGACCTGCCGCTTGCGCCTCTTGCGCTGCGCTTCGGCGAGCTTGGGTTCGAGGCAGCGATAGAACTGCGCCTGCTCAAGTCCTGTGCCGTCCGAGCACTTGGCGACGGACTTGAGCCCGAGATCGACGCCGATGTCATCGCGCCCGCGCCCCTGCGAACGGGGCACCTCGCACACGAGGTTGCAGTACCAACGGCCGCGCGCGTCTTGGCTGAAGTTGCCCGACTTGATCCGCCCCTCGACGGCGCGGTGCAGCCACAGGCGGAAGCGCTGGCCACGCAGGAGCACGGTTGTTCCGTCGAGGGCGATGTCTTGGTTCGTGAACGGCACCCACCCGAGCGCCCGCCTGGGCCCACGGCTCGCACGCCAGCGAAGCTTCGGACGGCGCGCAGCCTTCCGTTTTATGACGTACTGGTTGATCATCTCTTGCACGACCTGCGACGGAAGGCCGAGCAGCTTGCCACTGCCCTTGGTCAGAACGCGAAGCTGCTTCTTGGCCGCCCAGATCGGACCACGCTGTGCCGAGCGCATGCTGATCTCGTTAAAGTAGTTCCAGACCGTATTGACCGCATCGCCGAGCGCGATCAGCCGCTCGTCGCGTCCTTGACGCGGAAGCTGAAGGTCTTCAGAACCGTTTGGTCTGTAAGGGTGGTCACGCCCTTGACATAGGGCATCGAGACGGTTTGGTCTATGGAGCTTCGCACCGGGCGGCACGTCGTCTTCACCCTGCACGCCCACCTAGTGTTCACGACGAAGCGGCGGGGCAAGGTGCTGACCCGTGCGCACCTCGACCGGCTCCAAGCGATCTTCGCCAGCGTGTGTGCGGACTTCGAGGTCGAGTTGCGCGAGTTCAACGGCGAGCGGGACCACGTTCACCTGCTGGTGTTCTATCCGCCGAAGGTTCGGCTCTCGGAACTGGTCAACAGCTTGAAGGGAGTGTCGAGCCGCCTGCTGAAGAAGGAGTTCCCCGAGATCGCCTCGTTCTGGTCTGTCAGGAAGAGCCGAGGCGTGCTGTGGACACCGAGCTACTTCGCCGGGTCGGTGGGCGGCGCCCCGCTCTCGATCCTGAAGCAGTACATCGAGAACCAAGGTCGCTGATCGCGGCTGTCGCCGCGAGCGCGCCTACAACCTCTCCCTGAAAGAAGAGGGATTGGCGCGCGTTCCGCTAAGAGCGAAAGTCGAAACTCTACCCCGACACGTGGGTGAGAGCGTCGATGGCAGCTAGGATCTCGCGCCCTGGGTCCAGATCGGCGAAGGCCCGTGCCATCACACGAGCACGTTCGCGAAACCGCTGCTCCGTGAGCACCCTCTCGACGGCCCAACGCAAGGCGTCCACGGTCGGGCGGTTCGTCGCAAGATTCAAGCCGACGCCCGACCACTCGATCCGGGCTCCGACCTCGGCCTTGTCCTCGGTCAAGCCGGCGGAGACAATCGGAACGCCAGCGGCGAGAGCTTGTGAGACGCTTCCGTAGCCCCCGTTGGTTACCAGGAGATCGATTTTGGGGAGAAGCACGTCGAAAGGCAGAAAGGTGGCGACCCGGCCATTAGCCGGTATTTCACAGTGTATCTCCTCTACGGATCTCCCGCCAGTTGTTGCAACGATGAGAAGATCGTCGCGCCCCTCAAGCGCCTGGAGCGTCGGCTCAAGTAGTTCGCTGAAATCAGCGTTTGCGAGCGTGCCTTGTGTCACTAGGATGATGCTCTTGCCGCTCTCCAGATCCGGCCACCATTCCGGTACCGCGACCGCCATCGGCGTGGTCGGCAGCAGCCCGACAAAACGCAGTCCTGGAGGAAACGTACCGAAATCGTACTCGAACTCGCGGACGCTCGGCTGCAGGAATGCGTCGGGCAGTATCGCGAGCGATTGGGTCAACGAGGCTGGCAAAGGTCGCGCGCCGAGCCGGGCCAGGCGGGCGTCGGTGAGGGCGCGAACCGGTCGGACGAATGAGGCATCGAGACCCACCTTCAATGCGGCGTAGCGAGCACGCTCGATGTCGTCCCGGGCCGGGAGCAGCCCCATGCCGACCGGCGCATCGTCGGGACGGTCGAGGAACAGAAAGCTGATGTTGAGTACGATGATCGGAGGCCGGCACGTCGTCGCATCGAGAAGAAGCGGCAAGATCCCAAGAAACAGGCTGCCTGCCACGATCACATCCGGAGCCTCCGTCCGGATCGTCTCGCGCAGAACCGCGGCTTGCGTCGCCATCGGTTCGATGAAGCGGTGCTCGAATTCGTGCGTCCACCGCACCGGTCCAGGCGGCAGGTGCGGCTCCAGATAGGTCGCCGCACCCCTGTCTTCGTAAGCTGTGAGGCGCAAACCCGAAGATTCGACCTTCTGCCGAAACGAAGGATCGGTCACCACCAAGACGGTGTCGCCGCGCCTGGCCAGCAGTCGTCCCACAGCCAACAGGGGGTTGACGTGGCCCGTAAGGGGGCTGGCTGCAATCAAAACTTTCATGCCGACATCCGGCGCAATCCTCGATCAGGGTTAGTCACATTTATTTCGCGTGTGTCGCTCGGTCCGTTACCAGCGGTTCCGCAAGTATCGGCTGGCGCCTTCGCAATCGGCGTTGCGAAGTTCGGCCAAGGTGATGCGAACTCGCTCCTGCGGGGGAACCAGGAAGCCGCACCGCGTCCGTCGCTGGTCGGACGGCACGTGAAACAAGCCTTGTTCCATCGCATGTCAGGCGATCACCTCGAATGTGGCGCCTCATGCACGTGCGGCCGCCGCGCACGTCGCAACGGTGCCGCTCGCCATAGGACTGCGACCGATCTGAAATTGTCGACACGGGATATGCGGCGCAGCACCTGTTTTGGACGATAACGCACGCCAGTCCGCTTCCATGCCTGCCTTCGATCCGCAAAATCGAGCGGGAAATCGCGAAGATGGTAGGCTCGATGTCGTCGTCGCATGGGCTGCCGGTTCTCCAGGCCAGCGCGCGCTCAATCTTCGCCCGTGACATCCTGTGCGGAGTCGAAGGTCGCGTTGGATCCGGGTTCGATGGCCTTGGCCGCGTCCGCGCATCGACCGCGGTATGCGCTCGGATCGACGCCGTAGGCCGCCTTGAAGGCATGCGAGAAGTAGCTTCGACTGGTGTAGCCCACACTTGCGGCGATGACCTTCACGGGCATGGGCGACGTCGTCAGCAACTGTGCCGCGAGGCGCAGGCGGACCCGGTGCAGGTACTCGATGGGCCCCTCGCCGAAGATGGCGGAGAACCGCTCGGCGAACGCGGACCGGCTCATCCCGCAGAGTGCAGCGAGACTATCGACCGTGTGGGAGGCGCCGGGTGCGTCGAGGACCGCCGCGACGGCGCGCATGAGCCGCGGATCCCGCAGCGCCGCGAAGATTGGCGAACTGGTACCCCGCTCCTTCAGGTGAACCCGCAGCAGAATGGCGAGGCACTGCCTCATCAGCGCGCTCGTCACCTCCTGCGTGCCGAGTCCGGGCTGGACCAACTCCTCGATCATGAAGGCGAAGGCGTGCCGCAGTCGGTCGTTGCCCGACAGGTCCTCGATCAATGCGCCCTGCAGGCGGTCGAAGAGGCCGAGCGCGCCGGCGTAACTGGCCGAGATCGCGCCGCAAGCCACGAGGATGTCGCGACTGCCGTCGCCGGCCGTCAGCGCGACGAGGCCGTCGGGAAGCACCCTGAGCGCATCTCGAGCTGTAACCGTGTGCATGGCCCCGGCGAAACCGAGGGAGTGAGGAACGCCGCGCGGCGGAATCACCATGCTGTTCGGCCCGAAGGCCACGGGCTCCTGGTCGCCGACGACGATAGTCCCGGTGCCTGACAAGACATAATGGACGAGCAGGGCGTCAGCGATGCCCTGCTTCCGCAATCGCCACCCCGATTGAATCTCGCAGAATGCGAAGGCATGAACCCTCACCGTCAAAGTCGATAGTAATTTGACTAATACATGATCTGACATGTGTGCCGACCGAATCAAAGCGCAACGGATTTAAACGATATCGTGCCGGAAGACGAAATGAATTAGGAGTTGTAGCATGATACAACAAACCACACCCGTGAAGCACGCACGCAGCATAAGCCACGCTGGGATGCTCGACGTCCTTCCACGCGATCACGGTTCATGTCCGTGTTGAGAGGCAACCCTGGAACTGCGCCGACGCAGTCCACAGCTGTGCCTCGCCGGCTGCATCCCTGGCCGGTACGGGTCATGCACTGGACGAACGCCGCGGCGATGGTGGTGCTGATCGGGTCCGGCTGGGGCATCTACGACGATTCCGTCATCATCCACGGCATCTATTTCCCCAAGTCGGCCCGGATCGGATCCTGGGCGGCCGAGAGCCTGCTCTGGCACTTCGCCGCCATGTGGGTGCTGGTCGCCAACGGCGCCGCCTATCTCGTCTACGGCGTCGCGACCGGGCGCCTGCGCGAGCGCCTCCTGCCGATCCGTCCGCGCGAAATCGTGCAGACCGTCCGCGACACGTTGCGGCTCAAGCTCGCGCACGAGGACCTCACGACCTACAACGCCGTCCAGAAGATCCTCTACATCGTCGCCATCCTGGCCGGCATCGGCCAGGTCGTCAGCGGCCTGGCCATCTGGAAGCCGGTCCAGTTCTCCGGGCTCGTCGCGCTGCTCGGCGGGTTCCAGGGCGCGCGCCTCGTCCACTTCGCCGGCATGGCGGTGCTGGTCGGCTTCCTCGTCGTTCACGTCGTGCTGTCCCTGCTCGTGCCGCGAACGCTGTGGGCGATGCTGACCGGCGGCCCCGTACGCCGCCCGGCCCTCCCTGCCACGGCGCGGGAGGCGACGCGATGAGGTCGCCGTTCCGCCCCCTCAAGGTGCCGGATCCCGGCATCCTCGACGACCACCGCGCTTTGGTCCGGAGGATCGAGCGTCGCGGCCTCCTGCGGGGCGGCCTGTCGCTCGGCGCGCTCACGATGTTGACCGGCTGCGACGTGACGGACACGAGCGCGGTCGGGCGGGCGCTCCGTGCCATGTCCGACTTCAACGACGGCGTCCAGGCCGCCCTTTTCGATCCCCGAAAGCTCGCGCCCGAGTATCCGGGGTCCCAGGTGCTGAAGCCGCCGCGCTTCAACGCCTACTACGACGTCGAGGACGTCAAGCCGATCGACGGCGACGCGTGGCGGCTGGAACTCGCCGGGTTGATCTCCGACAAGCGGCCCTGGACGCGCCGCCGGATCGCGGAGCTGCCCGAGCGCGAGATCATCATTCGCCACGTCTGCGTCGAGGGCTGGGACTACATCGGGCAGTGGTCGGGCGTACCGCTCCGGGCGTTCCTGGAGCGCGTCGGCGCCGACCTCACCGCCAAGTACGTCGCCTTCAAGACGGCGGACGACTACCCGAGCAGCATCGACATGGCGACCGCGCTGCACCCCCAGACACTGCTCGCGACCAGATACGCCCGCGAAGAATTGCCTGACCCGTATGGATACCCGCTGCGCCTGCGCATGGCGGTCAAGCTCGGCTACAAGAATCCGAAGTGGATCACGGTCATCGAAGTCACCAACACCTACCCCGGCGGATACTGGGAGAGCCGCGGCTTCGGCTGGTTCGCAGGCCTATGAGCGTCCGCGCGATCCGGTGCGCCGTCGGCACCTGCCTGCTCACGCTGGCGCTCTCCGCATCGGCGCAGGCGCAGACGCCGGGCCCCTCCCCGGCCCCCGACCACATGCCGAAGCCCGGCATGACCGCGCCCGAGATGGCGGGTCGCGCGGCGGACCGGTTTCCGCAGCCGGTGCGCGTCGGCGACCTCGCCGGCCGCCTCCTGCTCCGGCCGGAGGAGTCCCAGTCCGTCCTCGGCCGCGTCACGGGGCTCGTGCGCCGCGGCGACGGCGCGGGCGAGATGGCCGTGCGCCTCGACGGTGCGTTGGGGCTGGGCTGGCTAGGCCTGCGAGCGGTCGCCTGGAGCGGATTCGGGTCCCGGCTCGTGGCCGTGCCGGTGGAGGCGGTGGCGCTCCTGGGCGAGCACGTCGCCCTCATGGGCCTGACGCCCGAGCGCCTGCGCGCGCTGCCGACCTTCACGCCCGGTTCCGCCACCGAGATACCGCCGGACGAGACGATCCGCCTCGGGATCGTCCGCCCCTTCCATTGACCACGCGGGAGCCTTCTACATGGCACGAGGACCGACCTCCGGACCGGCCCCCACCTGCGCGATCGGGGTGATGGCGAAAGCGCCGCGAAGCGGGCGCTCCAAGACGCGGCTGTGCCCGCCGCTGACCCTCGACGACGCAGCGGCTCTGAGCGCCGCCTTCCTGCGCGACACGACCGCCAACATCCAAGAGGCGGCCCGCGCCGCGCCGATTGCCGCCTACGCGGCTTTCGCGCCGCCGGGCGCGGAGGCTCTGGTGATCCCCCATCTTGCGCGGGGAACCGACCTCGTCCTGGCGGATGGAAGCGTCACAACCGCGGCGCAGGTCGAGGGCTTCGGCCGTTGCCTGCTGCAGGCCGTCCAGGGCATGCTGGCGCACGGTCACGCGGCGGCCTGCGTGCTGAGCTCCGACATCCCGACCCTGCCGACGCGGCTCCTGATCCAGGCGGCCCGGATCCTGCTCGAACCGGGCGAGCGGGGCGTGTTCGGCGCCTGCGACGACGGCGGCTACTACATCCTCGGCCTCAAGCAGGCCCATGCCCGCCTGTTCGCCGACATCGCCTGGAGCACCGACACCGTCGCCGAAGCGACCCGCGCCCGGGCGCGCGAGATCGGCCTCGATCTCGTCGAGCTGGAGCCCTGGTACGACGTCGACGACGCGGCCTCGCTCGCGCGGCTCGCCGCCGACAGGACCGGCTACGCGGCCCCGGCGACGCGCTCGGTCCTGGCGCGGCTCGCGCGCGCGTCGGAGTTGGTGCCGGCATGATCCGGCTTCTCGCCAGCCCCGCTCATCGGCTCGCGGCCCTCGGCCTCCTGCTTCTGGCCGTCACTGTCGGCGCGCTGGCGATCCAGGTGCCGGGCGCCGACACCGTCGGCGCGGCGCCCCAATCCAACGCCTTCATCGGCGTGGTCGCGGTCGGCCTCGCGGTCTACCTCCTCGCCGTGCGCCTCGTGTTGCGGGAGCGGCTGCCGCGCGCGGCCCTATGGACGATCCTCGGCATCGCCGTGCTGCTGCGGGCCGCTTTGCTGCCGGCGCTGCCGTTCCTGTCGACCGACATCTACCGCTACGTCTGGGACGGGCAGGTCCAGGCCGCCGGAATCAACCCCTACCGCTACATCCCGGCCGACCCCGCCCTCGAGCGGCTGCGCGACCCGGCGGTCTACCCGCTGATCAACCGCAAGGACTACGCTCGTACGATTTACCCGCCCGCGGCGCAGCTGGTCTTCGCCGCCGTCGGGCAGGTATCGCACAGCGTCACCGGGATGAAGCTGGCGATGTTGGGTTTCGAGGCCCTGGGCATGCTGGCCATGCTCGCGGTTCTGCGCGGCGCCGGCTTGCCTTCGGCCCGCATCCTGATCTACGCCTGGAATCCGCTGGCCCTGTGGTCCTTCGCGCGCGACGGGCACGTCGATGCCGTGGCGATCGGCCTCCTCGGCATCGCGTTGCTGGCCCGCACCCGTCGTCGGTACGGGCTCGCGGGCGCGCTCCTGGGCGCGGCGACGCTGGTGAAGGTTCTGCCTGTCGCGGTCGCGCCCGCCTTCGTCCGTGGAGGCCGGCTGTGGCGGCCTATGCTCGCCGGGGTGGCCGTGATCGCCGTCCTGTACCTGCCCTACCTCGCTGCCGGCCCGAACGTGTTCGGTTTCGCCGGCGGCTACGGGGCCGAGGAGGGCTACGACACCGGCGTGGGCTACTGGCTGCTCGCCGGTCTCGGGCATCTCGGGCTCAGCCCCCCGAGCCTGCTGCGGACCTACCTGGTCTGCGCCGGACTGACGCTCGCCGCCCTCGCGCTCCGGATCGCCTTCGGCCCGAACCGGCAGACCGCGCCCGACGCGGTCGCGCTGTGCCGCGATGCCGGGCTCCTCGCAGCCCTCACCACCTGCGCGGCGAGCCCACACTACGCTTGGTACTATCCCTGGCTGGCGCTGCCCGCGGTGGTCGCGCCGGCCCCGGCCCTGATCTGGCTCGGCTCGGCGCCGATCCTGTTCCTGATCGACCCGTTCGACGACCGCTTCCTGTGGCCGTCGCTGGTCTTCGTCCCGGCCCTCTTCCTAGCCGCCCGCTCCCTGCGGCAGGCCTGCACCGCACCCCTCTCCGCTCTCCCGGAAGGAACCGCACCATGACGGCCTCAGCCGCAGTGAAGGACCCGCGCCGCTACTTCGAGGCGGTCGGCCCCGACCGCGCCTCCGAGGCCTTGGCGCCGCCGGTCTGCCTCTATCTGGAGGTCACGAACCGCTGCAACCTGCTGTGCGAGACCTGCCCGCGCACCTTCGAGACCCTGGAGCCCCCGGCCGACATGAGCTGGGCGCTGTTCAGCCGGATCGTCGACCAGGTTCCGGACGTCGCCCGGGTCGTGCTCCACGGGGTCGGCGAGCCGATGCTGGTGAAGGACCTGCCGCGGATGGTCCGCTACCTCAAGGACCGCGGCACCTACGTCCTGTTCAACACCAACGGCACCCTGATGCAGCCGAGGCGCTTTCAGGAGCTGATCGATACCGGGCTCGACGAGCTGCGCGTCTCCCTCGATGCCGCCGACCGGGCCTCGTACCGCCGGGTGCGGGGCAAGGACTTCTTCGACCGCATCGTGCGCGACGTCGGCAAGTTCGTCGCGTTCCAGAAGGCGACCGGCGCCGCGACCCCCCGGGTCTCGCTCTGGCTCACGGGCCTCAAGGAGACCGTGGACCAGCTCCCGACCTTCGTGCGGCTCGCCGCCGAGATGGGCGTGACCGAGGTGCACCTGCAGCGCCTCGTCTTCGACGAGGCCGGGTACGGTATGGCCCGCGCCGACCTGTCGCTGTTCGAGAGCACCCAGGCGGCGGAGGCCGCCGCCATCGCCGAGGCCGAGGCCATCGGCCGTTCGCTAGGGGTGACGCTCGACGCCTCGGGCGCGACCGAGCCCGGAATCAGCCTGAAGCGTCAGGAGGACCGCGCCTGGGCCACCTGTCGGCGACCCTGGTCCCTGATGTACGTCACCGCCCACGGTCGGGCGCTGCCCTGCTGCATCGCGCCGTTCTCGGTGCGCGGCTATTCCAACTACACGCTGGGCGACGCCACGCAGGCCACGCTCCGGGAGATCTGGAACGGCGCGGCCTATCGCGACTTCCGGACGTCGCTCCTCTCCGACGTGCCGCCCGCCCCGTGCCGGAACTGCGGCCTGCGCTGGAGTCTCTGAGCGATGCATCCGGTCAGCATCGTCATCCCGACCCTGAACGAGGCCGAAGCGATCGGCGCGGTGATCCGCGAGATCCCGCCGGCCTACGCGGCGGACGTCGTCGTCGCCGACAGCGGCTCGACCGACGGGACGCAGGACGTCGCCCGGGCCGCGGGCGCCCGGGTGATCGAGGCCGGACGCGGCTACGGCCGGGCCTGCGCGCTCGGGGCGGCCGCGGCCGATCCGGCCTCGCGCGTGATCGTCTATCTCGACGGCGACGGCGCGGATCGCGGCGACCTGATCGACCGGATCGCCGGGCCGGTGCTCGCCGGCCGCCACGACCTCGTCCTCGCCTCGCGCACGCTGGGCAGCCGCGAGCCCGGATCGATGCTCTGGCACCAAGTGCTCGCCGGCCGGCTCGCCGGCCTCGGCATCGGCCTACGCTACGGCGTCCGATACACCGACATGTGCGCCTACCGCGCCATCGACCGCGCCGTGCTGCGGGCCCTCGCCCTGCGCGAGCCGACCTACGGCTGGAACATCGAGATGCAGATGCAGGCCGCGCGAGCCGGCCTGCGCATCCGCGAGGTGCCTATGCCCTACCGGCGCCGGTTGGGCGGATCCTCGAAGGTCGCGGGTTCGCTCGGTGGGACGATGCGGGCCGCCGCTCGGATCGGCGCGACCTACCTGCGCGTCGCCGCCGGCTCGGAGCGGCGCGCGTGAGGCCGGCGATGGCGCTCAAGGACGACGCTGCACCGGGCCTTTGGGCCGGCGCCCGGACGGAGGCGCCCGGCCCCGATACGGACCACGGGATCGCGCCCGCAGGGTCGTTCGCGCTGGCGGCGTACCTGGATCGCTGGTCGGCCTGCGCGCATCACGACCTCGCCGCCTCGGACTCGGAGCCGCTGTCGCTCGCCGCCTTGCTGCGCCTTGCCGGCCCGGAGGATCGTCCGCGCTGGCGGAGGGCCGACCTCGGCTACGCCGACCCGCGCGGCGCCTCCTGGCTGCGCGCCACGATCGCCGGCTGCTACCGCCGGCTCGCTGCCGACGACGTGCTGGTCAGCGCAGGGGCGCAGGAAGCAGTGGCCTGCGTGCTGAGTGCGCTGCTCGGTCCGGCCGATCACGCGGTGGTGGTGGTGCCGATCTACCAACCCTCGGAGCTCGTCGTGTCGCGGCTGTGCGCGGCCGATGGCGTCGCCCTCCGACCGGAACCGGCCTGGACCCTCGATCTCGACGGGCTGGTCGCCGCCATCCGGCCGAACACGCGGCTGGTGCTGATGAATTTTCCCAACAGCCCGACCGGCGCGTCGCTGGATCGAACGACTCTGGAGAGGCTGGTCGACCTCTGTCGCCGACACGGGCTCTGGCTCGTCAACGACGAGGTCTATCGCCAGACGGACCTCGACCCGGGCCGAGCCGTCCCACCCGTCGTCGACGTGTACGAGCGCGGGATCTCCATCAACGGGTTGTCGAAGGGCTTCGGGCTTCCGGGCCTGCGCGTCGGCTGGGCCGCCTGTCGCGACCGCGGGGCGCTCGACCGCGTCCTCGCGGTCAAGAGCCTGCTGTCGAGCTGCCTCGCCGGACCGAGCGAGATCCTGGCGCAGGTCGCGCTGCGGGCCGAGCAGCGCCTGACCGGCCGCGCCCGCGCGATCGGGCGGCGCAACCACCACCGTCTGCGTGCTCTGCTCGATCGCTACCCGAACCTGTTCGATCCGGAAGAACCGACGAATCTCGCCTTCGCCTGCCCCCGCTTCCGTGGGCGAGAGGGTGCGACCGAGTTCTCGAAGGCTCTCGCGTCCGAGGACGGCGTCCTCGTGCTGCCCTCCGCGTTGTGGCACTCGGCGCTGGCGCCGGTCCCCACGGACCGCCTGCGCCTCGGCCTCGGTCGCGTCGGCAGCGGCGCGGCGCTCGGGATCCTCGGGGATCATCTGCAGCGGCGCGCCGGCCGATGAGTGCCGAGATCGGACGCGACCGGAGCATCGAGCACCCCGGTTCCGTTCCTCCGGGCGCGGCCCCAGCCGCTTCCCCGAGGCTCACCGGGCTCGGCGGCCTATCCGCACCACCCACGGAGGCCGAACGCCTCGGCGCCTGCGACGTGGCGCCCGTCCCTGCCGCCCGGGCTTCGGGGCGCACGGAGATTCCGTTTCTTGCCCCCCTCGACGGAGACGCCGACGTCGCGATCCGGGCGCGGATGACCTCCGTCGCCGTCGCCGGAGGGCGGACGCTGTTCGAGGAGGGGGACGAGGCCGACGCCCTCTACACGCTCGTGAGCGGCGCGGTCGGCCTCTCGATCCGCGACCCGCGCGACGGCAGCGTGCGCCGCCTCATCCGACTCGCCCCTCCGGATACCGTGGGCGAACTCGCCCTGCTCACCGGCGAGCCGCGCTCGGTCACGGCAACGGCCCTGCGCGATACGCACCTCCTGCGGCTCTCCCGCGCGTCGTTCGAGGATCTGATCGCCGCCCATCCCGGGACGCTGCTCTATTTCGCCCGGATCCTGGCCGCGCGGCTGCGCACCGCCCATACGGGCGTGACCCTGAGCCATGCGCCGCGGAGCTTCGCCGTCCTGGCGGTGACCGAGGGCCTCAAGGCGACGGCCTTCGGCGAGCGGCTGGCGCAGGCCCTCGATGCCGCGCTGCCGGGGCGGACCGGCTGCCTCTCCGAATGGCCCCCCGAGGCCGACGAGGCGTGGTTCCACCGCTACGAGCAAACGCACGACCGCACGGTCTTCGTCGCCCACCAGATCGACTGCCCCTGGTGCCGGCTCTGCCTGCGCCACGCCGACCACGTCCTGTTGCTGGCCGAGCCAGGCGCGCCGCCACGGCCCGGCGCCGCGGACTATCTCGCTTCGATCCGCTCCGACTGGATCCGCATGGACCTCGCCGTGGCGCAGCCCGCCGAGGCGCGCCTGCCGCGCCCTCTGCATCCCGACGTCGCCGCGCTGCCCTTCTCCCTGCGGCTCCAGGTTCGCGAGAACCACGGTGGCGACTTCGCCCGGCTTGCCCGGATCGCGTCCGGCCATGCCCGCGCCCTCGTCCTCGGCGGCGGCGGCGCCCGCGGCCTCGCCCATCTCGGCGTTCTGCGGGCGCTCGGCGAGGCCGGGCTCGACATCGATCTCGTCGGCGGCACCAGCATGGGCTCGATCCTGGCCGCCAGCGTCGCCCTTGACTGGAGCCTCGACGCGATCGAGACCCACACGGTGGCTTCCTTCGTCGGACGCAACCCCCTCGACGACTACACCCTGCCGTTCCACGCCCTGACGCGCGGGGCCAAGGTGGATGCGGGGTTGGCCGAGCGGTTCGGCGATGCCCGCGTCGAGGATCTCTGGCGCCCGTTCTTCTGCGTGTCCTCGAACCTCACGACCGGCACCGCAATGGTCCACTGGGCGGGCCCCCTCGACCGGGCGATCCGCGCCAGCATCGCCATTCCCGGCCTGCTGCCCCCGGTGGCGAGTGCGGACGGCATCCTCGTGGACGGCGGCATGATGAACAACCTGCCTGCCGACGTGATGGCCGATCTCGACCGCGGGCCGGTTCTCGCCGTGGATGTCGGCAGCGACGCCGCCTTCCAGGTCATGCCGCGGCAGGGCCGGAGCGCGCAGGCGTTCCGGCGCCTCCTCGGCATCTCGGACCAGCTCCCCGGCATCGCGCACCTGCTCCTGCGCTCCGCGATGGTGTCGAGCGACGCCCAGACCATGGCGGCCGTCACCCGGGCTGCGGTCCTGCTCAAGCCCTCCTTGGCCGGGGTCGATCTGCGGGCGTGGTCGAGCTTCGAGACGACGGCCGAACTCGGCTATCGCTGCGCCCGGGAAGCGCTGGAGTCGGGCCGCCTGGGAGCCTGGACATGAGCCGCTCCGATGTTCGGGCAGGCGCAGATCCCGACCGACCGGTCATCCGCACATCTCTTCGGAGCCCCTGAATGCGTGTCGTGGTCGATCTCAACCGCTGCCAGAGCTACGCGCAGTGCTGCTACGCCGCCCCTGAGCATTTCGAGGTGCGCGGTCACGAGATCCTGTTCTACGATCCGGCGCCGCCCGAGGCGAAGAGGTCGCAGGTCGAGCGGGCGCAGCAGGCCTGCCCCGTCCGGGCCATCGCGATCGAGCCCGCCGGACTCGCCGAGGGTGACGAGCCGTGACGGACGGGCAGCGACCGGGCATCGTCGTGGTAGGCGCCTCCCTCGCCGGCCTGCGGGGCGCGGAGGCGTTGCGGGACGGCGGCTATGACGGCCCTCTGACCCTGGTCGGGGACGAGCCGCACCGGCCCTACGACCGGCCGCCTCTGTCCAAGCACGTCCTGGCGGGCGAGCTTCACCCCGACGCGACCGCACTTCCGCAACTCACCCGTCTGCGCGCGCAGTGGCGGCTCGGCCTGCCGGCCGTCGCCCTGGACCGGGACCGCCGGGTGGTGCGCCTCGCCGACGGCGCGACGCTTCCCTACGAGACGCTCCTGATCGCCACCGGCGCCAGGGCGCGGCCATGGCCCGGAGAAGGCGCCGATCTCGCCGGGATCTTCACGATCCGGACCCTGGAGGATGCCCGCTCCCTGCGGAGCGCGCTGGCGCTGCGGCCGAGCCGCGTCCTCATCGTCGGCGCCGGCCTGATCGGCTGCGAGGCCGCCTCCTGCTGCCGCGATCTCGGCCTGGCGGTGACGCTCGTCGATCCCAACCCGACGCCGCTCGCCCGCCTCCTCGGGACGGTGATCGGGGCCACACTCGCCGGGCGGATGCGGGCTTCCGGAGTGGACCTCCGCCCGAACGTCAAGGTGGTGGCCTTCTCCGGCGAGGATGGACAAGTCCGCCGCGCCCACTTGGCGGGTGGCGCGGACATCGCGACGGATCTCGTCATCGTCGCCCTCGGCGCGACGCGCGACACGGGTTGGCTCGCCGCGGCCGCCCTCGTCGCCGACCCGGGAGGCCTGACCTGCGACGCGGCCTGCCGCGCCCTGACCACGACGGGGGAGCCCGATCCCGCCATCTACGCGGCCGGCGATGTCGCGCGCTGGCCGAACCCACTCACCGGCGGCCGCTTGGTGACCGTCGAGCATTGGGGCAACGCGGTGGACCAGGCCCGGCACGCGGCGGCGAACATGCTTGCTCCGCCCACGGGCCAGGTCGAATACCAGCACGTGCCTTCCTTCTGGTCGAGCCAGTTCGGTCTCAACATCAAGCTCGCCGGCCTGACCGAGGGGGCGGAGGCGCTCGCGATCGTCCAGGGATCGCGGGCCTCGCACCGGTTCCTCGCCGTCTATGGCCGGGCCGGGCGAACCGTCGCGGCCCTCTCCTTCGATCAGGCACGCTGGCTTCCCGCCTATGCCGAGGCCGTGGCTGACGGGGCGGCCTTCCCGCCGATCCTCGGCGCCACCGACCAGCCGCGGATCGAGACCCTGGAGCCCGGCTTTCCCAGCCCGCGGCGATCCTCCGGCCGATCGGTTACGGCTCTGGAGACGGCCCATGCCTGACGAGACGCTGTTCGCGCAGGTTCTCGATCCGAGAAACAGGGCGAACCCCTATCCCCTCTACGCGCGCTTGCGCGAGACGCCCGTGTCCCGGCAGGCGGACGGCAGCTACGTCGTCAGCACCCATGCCGCGCTGAAGAGCCTGATTTTCGATCCCCGGCTGAGCTCGGAAGACCTGCCGCCCTCGCGGCGACCCAGAACGGGCAACCCTCTGAAGGACTGGATCCTCAACCCGATCCGGAATCGGGTGGTCAACGGCCATCGCCCGCTGATCTTCCGCGATCCGCCCGACCACGACACCCTGCGCGGTTTCGTGATGAAGGAGTTCACGATCGCCCGGGTGCGGGAATCTCACGCCAAGGTTGCGAAGCTCGTGGATGCCCTGATCGACAAGTGCCACGGCCGCGACACTGTCTGCTTGGTGGAGGACCTGTCCTATCCGCTGCCGGTGGCCGTCATCTGCGAGCTGCTCGGCGTGCCCGAGGCCGATGAGGCGCAATTCCACGTCTGGGCGATCCGCCTCGCGACGGCCCTGGAGCCCGACGTGCGCCACGACGAGGCGGGGCGGCGGGAGATCGCCGCAACCTTCGACGCGATCTCCGACTACATGCGTCGGCTGATCCGCGAGAAGCGCCGCCATCCGGCCGACGACATGCTCAGCGGGCTCGCCGCCCACGGTGGCCGGGGCAGCGCGGCCATGGGCGACATAGACCTGATCTCGACGGCGATCCTGCTCCTCGTCGCGGGTCACGAGACGACGGTGAATCTCATCACCAACAGCATGCTCACACTGCTCAGGCATCCGGAGGAGCTGCGAAAGCTGAAGGCCGACCCCGAGCGGGCACCCCGCGTGATCGAGGAGATGCTGCGCTACGAGCCCCCCGTCCATTTCCGCACCCGCAAGGCGCTCGGCGCCATCGCGGTGGCGGGAACGACGATCCCGCCGGGATCGTCGGTGGTGCTGCTCTTTGCGGCCGGAAACCGCGACCCGGCGCGGTTCGAGCAACCGGACCGGTTCGATCCGGACCGGACGGACAACCAGCATTTCGGGTTCGGCGGTGGCCTCCATTACTGCGTGGGCGCGCCCCTCGCGCGGATCGAGGCCGAGATCGCCCTTGTCACGCTCTGCCGGCGCCTCATCGCACCGAGGCTCCTGGACGACCCGCCGCCTTACCGACCGGGCGCTTCCCTCCGCGGTCCACAGCACCTCGGCATCGCCATAGCGGGGATCGCGTGATCCTACAGGCGCGAACGGTTATGAGACGATGGCGAGAGCCAAGCGCGGTCGTCTTGCGGAGCGGGGTACGTCAGCTCTGGACTTGCGTCGGTCTGGATGCTGCTCGTCGTTACGTCTGGATCGAGGAGCCGGGAGCGGTCCTCCTTCATCTGCGCGCCGAACCAGCCGGCGATGGACGACTTCAGCGACGCGGTGTCTCCCCCGCAGGATAAGACACCGGAGCCGGGGGGCCCGATCGTCAGGACGGGATGGCGCGGGTGATCGGCAGTGCGGTGAGGCGCCCGGGCCTCAGGAGCAGTGCTACGAGGCCTGTCCAGCCCGTCTGATGCATCGCGCCGAGCCCTGCGCCGGTATCGCCGTGGAAGTACTCGTGAAACGGGATGCAGTCGCACACATGCGGATCGTCGGCGAGAGCGCCATAGGAGGCGAGCACCGGCCGGCGTCCATCTGGCCCGCGCAGGAATAGCCTGCAGAGGCGCTCGCTCAACTCGTCGGCGATCTCGGGCAGGCTGAGATAACGGCCGGAGCCGGTCGGGCACTCGAAGCGGGTGTCGTCGCCATAGAACGTCCCGAAGCGGTCGAGCGCCTCGATGAGGAGGATGTTAATCGGCATCCAGACCGGACCGCGCCAATTCGAGTTGCCCCCGAACGTGGCGGTCGTCGATTCCGCTGGTTCGTAGTCGACGGAGTAGCGGGCACCGCTCCAATCGAGAACGAACGGGTGCTCGGCATGCGCCTTCGACAGAGAGCGAATACCGTGGTCGGAGAAGAGCTCGGTCTCGTCGAGCATCCGCGCCAGAAGCGCCTTCATGCGGTGCCGGCGCAGCAGCGAGAGCAGCATCCGGTCGCCGCCCGGGCCGGGCGGCGGTCCCTCACCCTCGCCTTGGCTCCAGTGCGAGACCAAGGCGGCGAGGTCGGGACGGTTACGCAGCATCCACTCGGCCCGGCGCGCGAAGCCGGGGAATCGGTCGCGCAAGGAAATGTCGAGCACCTCGACGGCGCAAAGCGGGATCAACCCGACCAGCGAGCGGACGCGCAACGGCAGCATCTTGCCGTCGGGCAGGTTCAGCACGTCGTAGAAGAATTCATCCGCCTCATCCCAGAGGCCGACCCCGCTGCCGCCGATGTCGGTCATCGCCTCGGCAATGTAGAGGAAGTGCTCGAAGAACTTGGTCGCGATGTCCTCGTAGACCGGGTCCTCGGCGGCCAGTTCAAGGGCGATCCGCATCAGGTTGAGCGTGTACATCGCCATCCAGGCGGTGCCGTCGGCCTGGTCGATGGTGCCGCCGGTGGGCAGCGGCGCCGAGCGGTCGAAGATGCCGATGTTATCCAGTCCGAGGAAGCCGCCCTGGAAGACGTTGCGCCCGTCCGCGTCCTTCCGGTTCACCCACCAGGTGAAGTTCAGCATCAGCTTGTGGAACACCCGCTCCAGGAATGTCCGGTCGGGTCGCCCGGTGAGCGCGGCGTCCATCTGGTAGACGCGCAACGCCGCCCAGGCATGAACCGGCGGGTTCACGTCGCCGAAGGCCCACTCGTAGGCCGGCAGCTGGCCGTTGGGGTGCATGTACCACTCGCGCGTCAGCAGCACGAGTTGGCCCTTGGCGAATTCTGGGTCAATCAGCGCGAAGGTCACGCAGTGGAAGGCGAGGTCCCAGGCCGCGTACCAGGGGTATTCCCAGGTGTCGGGCATCGAGACGATGTCGGCGTTGTTGAGGTGCGCCCACTCGCTGTCGCGTCCGTGTCGCCGCTCCGCTGGGGGCTCCGGCTGCGTCGGATCGCCCATCAGCCAGCGGCGCACGTCGAAGTGGTAGAATTGCTTCGACCAGAGCATGCCGGCCAGGGCCTGGCGCTGGACGAGGCGTGCGTCGGGGTCCGTCATGTCGCGTTGAAGGGCGGCGTAGAAGGCGTCGGCCTCCGCGACCCGACGCGCGAACACCGCCTCGAAACCCGCGTCGTCGAGACCCGGCGCGTCGGCCGGGGACAACCGGTAGCGCAAGACGATCGTCTCGCCGGCCATCAGCGTGTGGCGGCTCAGCGCCGCGCACTTGGTGCCCTCGTGGAGCGGGTTCACCCGCGTGCGGGTTCCCGCCACCACATCGTCGTTGATCGCGTCCTTGGGGTGGTACGATCCGCTCACGCCGAACAGGCGAGCAGTGTTGGTCTCGTTCTCGCAGAACAGGAACTCGGCCGGCTGTAGGGCCCTGAACAGCCGACAGGGACCCGCGGCGCGGGTCGCCTCGACGCTTGGCCCCTCGACGAGCCGGAGGAGCGGCCGCTTCGGATCCTCGCGCCACGACCACGTGTTGCGCGACCACAGATGGGGCAGGACGTGGATTTCGGCCGCTTCCGGCCCGCGATTGACGACCGAGACCCGCATCAGCACGTCGTCGGGGGCGGCCTTGGCGTACTCGACCGTGACGTCGAAGCAGCGGTTCTCCGCCAGTACACCGGTGTCGGCGAGCTCGTACTCGGGCATGTCGCGGCCCTTGCGCCGTCGGTTCTCGGCCACGAGCTCGGCGTAGGGAAACGCCGCGTGCGGGTACCTGTAGAGCATCCGCATGTACGAGTGCGTCGGCGTGCCGTCGAGGAGCCAGTAGAGTTCCTTCATGTCTTCGCCGTGGTTGCCCTCCTCGTTGGTCAAGCCGAACATCCGCTCCTTGAGGATTGGGTCCCGCCCGTTCCAGAGGGCCAGCGCGAGACACCAGAGCTGCTTGTCGTCGCTGAACCCGGCGATGCCGTCCTCGCCCCAGCGGTAGGCCCGCGAGCGCGCGTGATCATGGGGCAGGTAGTCCCAGGCGGTGCCGTCCCGGCTGTAATCCTCGCGGACCGTCCCCCATTGCCGCTCGGCGAGATACGGTCCCCAGCGGTGCCACCCGTCCGCGGCACAGGCCCGAAGACGGCGTCCTTCCTCGGTCTCGAACAGGTGGGATGCGTTCGGGCCCTCAGGCATTGCGGTCTCCCTCAGAACGCTTTGAGGCCGAGCATCCGGCGCAGGCGGATATATTCGCCAAGCGACCAGGCCTGGAACGGGCAGCCGCCGGGTCGATAGGGCGCATCGCCGTCGGCGACTTCGCTGACATGACCGAGGCCGGCCTCGCCGAGGTGCTGCTCCAGCGGCGGCAGAAAGCGAGCCCGCCCCTCCGTCAGGGCCGCCTCGCTGCGGCCGCGGACCGAGAGCCACGCGTCGACGAAGGGACCGAGCAGCCAGGGCCAGACCGTGCCCTGGTGGTACGCACCGTCTCGCGTCCGCGCGTCGCCCCCGTAATGACCGGCATAGGCGGGATCGTCCGGCGACAGGGTGCGCAGGCCGAGCGGCGTCAGAAGCCTGTGCTCGACCGCATCGACGACGGATTTGGCGAGCTCCCCAGTCAGGAGCGGAAACGGGAGACCGCCGACGCAGAAGATCTGGTTCGGACGCACCGCCGCATCGTGCGTGCCGGGGACGTGGTCGACATCGACGACGTCGAATAAGCCACCCACCGGGTTTGGAAATTTCTGCGCGAAGCTCGCTCGCGCCGCGGTCTCGGCCTCGGAGAAGCGCGGCTCCCACAGCGTCGCCGCGATGTGGAGGGCGTTGATCCAGAGGGCCTGGATCTCGACCGGCTTGCCGATACGGGGCGTGACCACCCAATCGCCGACCTTGGCGTCCATCCACGTGAGTTGCCATCCGGGCTGACCGGCCGCGATCAGACCATCCGCATCGGCCCGGATGCCGAAACGGGTACCGGCAGCGTAGCCATCGAGGATCGCGAGGCAGGCTGTACGCAGAGCTGGCTCGGACTGGACGGAGCGCCCAACCAGCCTGCAGGCTGCCAAGAAGTCGTACACGCTGACCACGTACCAGAGCGAGGCGTCGACGGAATTGTATTCCGGTACCTCGCCGGAATCCGGGAAACGGTTGGGCATCATGCCCTCGCTGACGACGCCCGCCCAGGCTCTGAGGATGCTCTCCGCGGTGTCGAGTTCGCCGGTCGCCAGCAGCAGGCCGCGCAGCGCGATGAAGGTGTCACGCCCCCAATCCGTAAACCAGGGGAAGCCTGCCACCAGGGTACTGCCCCGTCCTCGATCAACCCGGTAGCTCAGGGCACTTCGGCGAAGATCCGGACCGGCCCGCGTCGCGCGCGCCGCGGCGATCATCCGGTCAGCCAAGGCTCGGACGCGGACCGGCCCGCTCTCGCCAGCGCGTAGCAGCATCAGCCCGGGCTCGGGCCCCGCGAGATCGAAGCGAAAGCTGCCGGGCGCGGCGAGATCCTCGACGCAGTCGAGTCCCCGCGCCCGCTCCGCCGCGTAGAGGAACTGGCGATACCAGTCCGGTTCATGTCGATAGGTGCCCGTGGTCAGGGCGGAGATCGCCGGTCGATCCGGATAGGGATGCCACGTGACGCAGGTTCCGGTCTCCGCGCCGCCGATTTGTGGCTTGAAGTCGAAAGCGGGATTTGCGGTTTGCAGGCTGTGATAGTCCCGTCCCGAGAGCAGCGGGACGACGACGAGCGTGCAAGGACCAGCGCCTGAGATCCGCCGCCATCGCAGCAGCGTGTCGCAGGCATCGGGATCAACCAAGATCTCCTGGGTGATCTCGGTGCCATCCGGCAGGCCGAATGTCCATGACGGCCAGGGCTCGTGAGTGAAGCTCGTAATTCGCTCAAAACCGCGCGGATGGATCACGTCCGGCAGGTAGCGCTGGGCGCTGAGATCGGTGTGTCCGGCCGCGGTCTCGATCCAGGCCTCGATGCCGTTGACGAGCACCGTCCGCCCGGTCGGCGGATTCGCCGCCGTGAGCAGGAGCGCGTGGTAGCGGCGTGTCCGGACGCCCGAAACGGTGCCCGAGGCGAAACCGCCGAGCCCGTCGGCCTCCAGCCACTCGAACGCCTCGCCCGGCAGGGGTATCGCGTCAGGCATCCCGGTGTCCCGCTCCGTCCGCGCGGCATCCGGCGTGCGCAGCCGCACGCGGATCCGGCCTCCTGCAGGCACTCAGGATCATGGCGCGATCGACGCGCCGCGGAGAACCTCGATGTTCGATCCAGCCCGCGCCCTTCCTCCGATCGTCGGCGCGATCGCGGCCTTCTTCAGCCTGATGGTCGTCGCCTTCGTCTGAACGCTTCCCGCTCCAAACCACGTAGGGACAAAGATCATGACCCGCCCCGCTTTCGCCGCCATCGCTCTCATCACCTTCGCTGCGTTCCCGGTCAGTGCCGCGCCGGTCGACCATTTGCCGGCCGCGGTCGGCTCGGCATCGACGATGCCACAGGCGCTGTTCCGCCAAGTGACGTCGAACGGTACGACGAAGCCGGGGGGCTCGGCCCTCGACGGGCGCAGTGGGACCACCGCGGCGCTCGACCGGAAGAGTCGCGCTCTGCACAACCTGATCGCGACCTCGATCTGTACCGGTTGCTGACCGGCGCTCACCGCGATGCCTCCCGCAGGGCCGCCACGAGTTCGTCCTCGCGGGCGGCGTCGAGGGGCGGAGGCGGGAGCCGGCCGAGAGCGTCGCGCGTGAGCGCGATCTGCCGCACGAAACGCCGGCAATTCCTGCAGGTCGCGAGATGAAGCCGGATGCGCCATCGAACGCGTCCGGACACCTCCGCGTCCACGAACGCGCCTGCCTGCTCCGCCGCCTCTCGACACCGCATCCGATCATCCTCGCCCGTTCCGCTCGTCACGCTCGCGCCGCGTCGCGGGTCAACGCCTCGAACACCCGTCGGATCTTCAGCCTCGCTCGATCGAGCAGCACGCGCTGACGCGCCTCGCCGAGGCCGAGCAACTCCTCCGTCTCGCGCGGGCCGAAACCCTCGATGTCGCGATGCCGGATCACGGCGGCCTCGTCCGGCGGCAGAGCGGCGATGGCCGCCTCGACCGCTTGCCAGACCTGCCGCCCCGCGAGCCCGCGCTCCAAGTCGATCTCGCTCCAGTGCCAGGGCGCCTCACGCCAGTGGCCGTCGGCGAGGAAGGCATCGGCGTCGAAACCGGATCCCTCGTCCTCGTCATGCCGTGGCGTGAGTTCCGCGAAGGTCGCGGTGCGCCTGGCGGAGACCGAGGCCTTGCGCGCGATGTTCAGGACGATCCCGGTCAGCCACGTGCGCAGCGACGAGCGCGCCTCGAATCCCGCGATGTTGCGCATCACCGCGATCCAGGCCTCCTGCACCGCCTCCTCCGCCGCCTCCCGCGTCAGGTGTGCGCCACGGGCGATCGCCACGAGCCGCACGTGATAGCGCCGCACGAGGATCCGGAAAGCGGCCTCCTCGCCGAGCCGAAGCCGCGGAAGCAGCAGGTCGTCGCTCGGTTCCAGATCGGCCGTCATCACCGGATCAGCCTGGCGCATCACGGGTCAACCTGATGTCGACCTCGCGCTCGACGAAGGTCCACTCGCGGGTAGCGCGTAGCGCTGCGACGAGCGCCTCGAAGGCTACCTCGTGCTCCGGCGGGAACTCGAACCACGTCAGGAAATCGAACGGCTCGCCGAGGTCACGACTGTGGTGGAGTCGCCGTGCGATCGCCGGCAGGTAGCCGAGGCCGATGCTCGTGTGGTGCGAGGTTTCCTCGAAGATC
The DNA here is from genome assembly GCF_000974725.1 of Methylobacterium sp. ME121. Lineage (NCBI taxonomy): Bacteria > Pseudomonadati > Pseudomonadota > Alphaproteobacteria > Hyphomicrobiales > Methylobacteriaceae > Methylobacterium > Methylobacterium sp. ME121. Next base: position 207,481 of record NZ_BBUX01000003.1, on the reverse strand, counting down.
GCCCGGCGCTCGTCCTGAGCCAGCTCCCACCAGCGCGCCGACTTCCTGATCGGGATCAGGGCGGCCCGCGTCGCCGAAGGTCGATCGAGAGGTGGCTGCACGGCGCGTAGCCGCTGCGCCTCGTTGCTGGTTGTATAGCGCAGATTGCTCACCACCCCGCGCAAGCGCCAGATCGTGCCGGTCGAAGGACCGGTCCGCTGTCCCATGTTGCCGATCGGAAGGCTGACGGAAAGGCGGGTTGCGCTGGGCAGACGCTCCCCAAGCGGCGACTCCGCGCGCGTCACCCGCCAAGGGCCTGCATCGCCACCCGCGAACTCGATCAGGTCGATCATTCCGCCATCCTCTCGGTAAAGGCCGCTTCGCTTGCAAGGCTCGCCGCGTTACACAGTCGAAGGCAGTCAACATCTTCCCCGCCCTGAAGGACGAGGATTTTCGGAGACCGTGAGATCTCGTGCAGTTGACGCTTCATAGGGCCGCTGATGCAAACCCTCCACGTTGAGCAAAGGTGTGTTCCATCTCCGACGAATATCAAACGCCGCGTTCGTGTCGGCAAGAACGTGGCGAGAAGGATAGGTCGGAGAAGGTTTCATTTGTCGAGGCACCATTTCTATCGGGTGGGCCAGATCCTGTGTTTCGTGCCGATCCGCAGCGGCGATGATCGGGCCCTTGCCTGCGGCGAGGCGGGCAGTGTACGCGGCGCGTCGTCTGGGACTGCGCCCTCGACCGGGACTTGTCACCCGGCCGAGTGGGCTGCTTGAGGGGGTGAAACAGCCGGGAGACCGATAGGAGCACCTGATGCATTCCACACCGCAATCCGGATAGCCAAGAAACTCGTGGGCTCGTCACCCGGTGCAACGCCGGATGGGACGCACCGGGCCGTACGCGCCCATGAAGGGAGCGCATCAGGTCATGGCTTATCGGATCGGCTAAGGTCCGCGCGCTCGCTCCGCCCGTCGACGCAGACTTCGACCACCGCGATCCTGGTCCCGTTCCGTAGGATCGACGGTGGAAGGTTCGCGAAGACGCCGGCGTCGAAAGATCGGTCGACGACCCGCTCATCGGCCTTCCGCGGATACGTCCTCGCGAATCGGCCATCGGCATGGTCCCCGACCGTGCACACGACGAGGACCGCCGCAAACGCGTGGATCCGCGAGTCGGGCACTTGTACGACATCCCGACTCTCGTCGCTCATTCAAACGACCGATGATCGACCAGTTGCGGAAACTTTCCCTTCGAGCCGAGGTAAGGCCAAGCCCTTCGAACGCTCTCAACCGGCGCCAGAGATCCGTGCGTCCTGCAGAAATTCTCTTCTCAGGTAGTCGATGGCTGCCCGCACCTTGAGCGGAACGAACCGGCGCGACGGGTAGACGGCCTGCATCGGCAACGGCATCGGCCGGTGAGCGGGGAGGATGATCTTCACCCGTCCCGTCTCGATCTCGTCGCGGAACGCCCAGATCGGCACGACGCCGATGCCGAGGCCCGCGATGACGCCCTCGCGCACCCCTTCCGAATTGTTGACCCGGAAACGACCCGCGACGTCGACTGAGACGGGTCCATCCGGGCTCGTGAACGACCAGCGGTGGCCGGCGACGAGACGCGTGTAGACGATGCAGTCATGGGCGGCGAGGTCGCCCGGGCACGTGGGTTCGCCGCATTTCGCGAGATAGGCCGGGGCGGCGACCGTGACGCGCCGCGTGATCCCGATCCGTTTCGCGACGAGGCCCGGATCGGTGATCTCGCCGACCCGGATCGCGAGGTCGATCGCCTCCTCGACCAGGTCGGAGAAGGCGTCGTTCATGATGAGATCGACGCGGATGTCCGGGTAGCGCTCCGCGAACAGCGCAAGGCGCGGCACGACGTGCAGACGCCCGAACACGACCGGCACGGTGAGTCGCAGCGTTCCGGACGGCCGGCCCTTGCGCCTGCCGACCGCGGCTTCGGCCTCGGCCAGCGTCTCGAGCGACCGCAGGGCGTGTTCGTAGAAGACGCGACCGTCCTCCGTCACGGCGAGCGCGCGGGTCGTGCGGGTGATGAGCCGCGTGCCGAGATGCTGTTCCAGCGAAGCCACTTGCCGGCTGATCGTCGGCTGGGTGGTACAGAGCTCGGCCGCCACGGCGGTGAAGCTGCCGGCCTCCACGACCCGCACGTAGGTCCGCATGGCCGTGATCAGGTCGTTCATCCATACCGTCCCCGTATCGTCCGGAGCTCCGACACCCCGTAGCCGACCGCGGCGGACCGGTCACCGATGACTGCCGATCGAGGCGGTGGATTCCGGCGGGCGACGACGCCCGCGAGACCGACGCATCCTTCGGCACGCGCCGCTCGCTCGCGCCGCCACGGTCCCCGTCGCCACGGTCCCCGTCGCCACGAGCGCCCAGGATCTTCCAGCACGTACTCATACAGGTCGCGTATAGATCCTATTCCCGCGTCACCTCTTCTCACGACTCCCGGTTGTCCGCACGCTGGTTGCAAAGGGGAGACCCTCATGACTCCGGATGCACGGCACCATACGGCCCAGGTCAACGGCATCCGGATGCACTACCTCGACGCGGGTGCGGGCCCGGCCGTGCTGCTTCTGCACGGCTATCCGGAGACGCATTTCGCGCGGCGCCATCAGTGGCCCGTCCTGGCCGAGCGGTATCGAATCATCGCTCCGGATCTGCGCGGCTATGGCGCGACCGACAAGCCCGATACGGGATACGACAAGCGGTCGATGGCGGGAGACGTCCGGGCCCTGATGGCGCATTGCGGCATCGGGCGTGCCGCCCTCGTCGGTCACGACCGCGGCGCCCGTGTCGCGACACGGTTCGCCAAGGACTACCCGGAGGCCATCGACCGCCTCGTCGTGATCGACAACATACCGACGCGCGTGGTCTTCCAGGCCACGGACGCGCGGCTCGCCAAGCTCTATTGGTTCTTCTACTTCCAGCAGGTGCCGCATCTTCCGGAGGCGCTGGTCGCAGGGCGCGAGGAGATGTTCCTGCGGCACTTCTTCGATAGCTGGTCCTACGCGCCGGGTGCGATCGGCGAGGAGGCGGTGGCGGAGTACGTCCGCGCCTATTCTCGGCCCGGCGCCTTCCGCGGCGCCTTCGCGGACTACCGGGCAGGACCGGTCGACCTCGCGCAGGACGAGGCCGACGCCGACCGGCTGATCGCGTGCCCGACCCTCGCGATCTGGGGCGCCGACTTCGACCTCGTGGGCCGGACCTTCGACGTCCTGGCCGTGTGGCAGGGCATGGCCGGAGACGTGCGCGGCGTCGCCATTCCGCAATGCGGGCACCTGCCTCCAGAGGAGCGGCCCGACCGCGTCAACGCGGAACTCCTTGCCATTCTCGAGCCGTGGCGGGGCTGACCATGACAAGGCGGAAGGTCGTCGTCACCGACCACGTATTCCCGAACCTGGAGCCCGAACGCGCAATCCTCGACGGCTTGGCCGATCTGGTCGTCGCGCCGTCCACGGACCCGCAAGCTCTGCTGGAGGTCTGCCGCGATGCCGACGCTCTGCTGAACTGCTACGCGAGGCTTCCGCCGACCCTCGTCCAGCAACTGGAGCGCTGCGCGATCATCGCGCGCTACGGCATCGGCGTGGACACGATCCCGCTGCCCACGACGCGGGACAAGGGCATCCGGGTGACCAATGTCCCGGACTACTGCATCGAAGAAGTCGCCGATCACACCCTGGCGCTGATGCTGGCGCTCGCCCGCGGGCTGGTCCGCGGGATCGACCAGACCCGCGCGGGCGTGTGGAACGTGGCCGCCGTCGCGCCTCTCCACCGCCTCCGCGGACGCACGCTCGTCCTGCTCGGGTTCGGGCGCATCGCGCGCGCCCTGGGCCTGGACATCCTCGTGTGCGACCCGTTCGTCCCTCAGGACCCGATCGCGGGGCTGGGGGCCCGCCGCGTCGAACGCGACGAGGCCTGGGAGGCGGCCGACATCCTCTCGCTCCACGTGCCGCTGGAGGCCGAGACGCACCACGTCGTCAACGCCGAGAGCTTGGCGCGGCTGAAGCCCGGGGCCCTCCTCGTCAACACCTCCCGCGGCGGCCTCGTCGACCTTCCCGCAGTGTGCGCGGCGCTGGCATCGGGGCGATTAGGCGGCGCCGCGCTTGATGTCCTCGAGACCGAGCCGCCGACGGCGGAGACTTGGATCGGGACCGTTCCCAACCTCATCGTGACGCCGCACCTCGCCTTCTACTCGGAGGAATCGCTGGTCGATCTCCAGAGGCGCACCGCCGAGGAGGTGGCCCCGGCGCTGCGCGGCGAGCCAGCCCTCAATCCCGTCCACTGATCGCAGGAAGGCACCGTCATGGACCTGACCATCCACACCCCCGGGACCGCGCCCGAGCGGTCGAAGCCGATCGCGGCCGACTCGCTCGAGCGCTACGGCTTCCTGCCGAACCTGCACGGGATCATGGCCGAGTCGCCGGTTATGTACGAAATCTATCGGCAGACCGGCGCGACCTTTGCCAGGCGCACCCTGTCCGTGCTCGAACGCCAGATCGTCCTGCGGGCGATCGACTACGAGAACGAGTGCCATCACTGCATGGCGGTGCACTCGCCGATCGCCACGCGCGAGAGGATTCCCGGGGCAATCCTGTCCGCGCTGCGCCACGGCGACCCGCTGGCCGACCCGAAGCTCGAGACGCTGCGCAGCTTCGCCGCCGCCATGACCCGGACTCGCGGCCAAGTCGGGCAGGCCGAGCTCGATCGCTTCGAAGCGGCGGGCTACACGCGGGAGAACCTGATCGAGGCGATCGTCGCCATCGGGTACGAGGTGCTCGGCAACGACATCGATCACGTCGCGGCCACGCCCCTCGACGCGGCGTTCGAGGCCTACGCGTGGAGCAAGCCCGAACCCGTCCAGCAGGCCGACGCGGCCTGAATGGCGCGGTGGAACGGGTCCGATGGCGCTGAAGCTCTACGATCTCGCGGCGGCCGACGAGCGCGTCCGGTTCAGTCCGTTCGTCTGGCGCGTGCGTCTGGCGCTTGCGCACAAGGGCCTCTCGGCTGACACGGTGCCGTGGCGCTTCACCGACAAGGCGACCATCGCCTTCTCGGGCCAGGATCGCGTTCCCGTCCTAGTGGACGAAGGCGCGGTGATCGTCGATTCCTGGTCGATCGCCTGTCATCTCGACGCCAAGTATCCCGACCGGCCGTCCCTGCTGGGTCCGCGCGAGGCCCGAGCCGGGATCGTGTTCGTCAGGAACTGGTGCGACGGGGTCGTGATTCCCGGGATCGGGCGCCAGATCGTGCTGGACGTCTGGACCATCCTGCACGAGCGCGACCAAGAATACTTCAGGCGCACGCGGGAGGCGCGGTTCGGGGCGACGCTCGAGGCGGTCGCGGCGGGCGCCGATCAGGCCCTGCCCGCCTTCCGGGCCTCCCTCGAGCCGCTCCGCGCGACCATCCGGTCGCAACCCTTCCTGGGGGGCGAGCGCCCGAACTTTGCCGACTACATCGTATTCGCCGCGTTCCAGTGGGCTCGATGCTCGTCGCCGCGCGGACTCCTGGCGGCGGACGACCCGGTCGCGGCCTGGCGCGACCGGTCGCTCGCCCTCTTCGACGGCCTGGCTGCGAGGGCGGCTCGCGCCCACCTCTCCAACGAAGGATCGGATTCTCCGCCATGATCGACGTGCATTTCTGGACGACCCCGAACGGCTACAAGATCCTGCTGGCGCTGGAGGAGGCTGGAGCGGCCTACCGGATCGTGCCGGTCAACATCAGCGAGGGCCGGCAGTTCGAACCCGACTTTCTGCGCATCTCCCCGAACGGCCGCATGCCGGCCATCGTCGATCACGCGCCGGCCGACGGCGGCGAGCCCGTTCCGGTCTTCGAGTCCGGCGCGATCCTGATCTACCTCGCCGAGAAGCTCGGCGGCCTGATGCCCGACGACCGGCGCAGCCGCAAGACCACGCTGGAATGGCTGATGTGGCAGATGGGCGGGCTCGGCCCCATGCTCGGCCAGAATCACCATTTCAGCCACTACGCGCCCGAGCGCATTCCCTATGCGATAGAACGCTACGTCAAGGAGACGTCGCGCCTCTACGGGGTCCTCGACGAGCGATTGGCCGATCGCCCCTTCATCGTAGGCGACGCATACGGCATCGCCGACATGGCGGCCTACCCGTGATGCCTGCTGTGGGAACGGCAGGGTCAGCGGATCGAGGAGTACCCGAACGTCCGCCGTTGGCTCGATGCCCTGGCGGTGCGCCCCTCCGTGCAGCGCGCCTACGCGGCCGGTAAGGCCGTCAACTCGACTCCGACCGTCACCGAGGAGTCGAAGGCCATCCTGTTCGGCCAGGGACGCCGCGGCGGCTGAGCGCCGCGACCACGCTTCCGAAGCCCGAGCGTCACGACACGGGGAGGACGACCATGACCGGACGGTTCGGCGCGCGCGGCCGCGCCGCCGCGTTCCGCGCGCTCGCGGCGGCCCTCGTCCCGACCGGTGCTCCGGCCGCGGAGGCCTTCTCCGACGGCGTCGTCAAGATCGGTGTGCTCGGCGACCGATCGAGCGTCTACGCGGACAAGTCGGGCGCGGGCTCGGAGCTGGCCGCCCGCATGACCGCGGAGGAGGCGGCGGCGCTGTTGCCCGGGGTCGCCATCCGGATCGTCGGCGCCGACCACCAGAACAAGCCCGACATTGGACTTGCCTCGCAAAAGTGGAGAGCTCTTTTCCTGAAGGAGGAGGGTTCCGATGTCAGACCGGAAGCAAACCTTTACCCCTGAGTTTCGTGCCGAGGCGGTGCGACTGGCGCAGACGAGCGGGCGGTCCCGCCGGGAAGTCGCCGCCGATCTAGGCGTCGGGCTCTCGACGCTGCGCAACTGGATCGACGGCCGACGTGAGCGGGAGATGGACCACCCGCCGGCGGAACGGCAGGAGGACATGGCCGCCGAGCTCAAGCGCCTGCGCCGCGAGAACGAGGTGCTGCGCCAGGAGCGGGAGATCCTGAAGCGGGCCACGGCTTTTTTCGCCAAAGAGGGAAGTCGATGAGGTTCCGCCTCGTCGACGCGGCGAAGAAGGACTTCCCGGTCGCGCGCCTGTGCAAGGTCCTCGACGTCAGTCCGAGCGGCTACTTTGCCTGGAAGAATCGTCCGGCTTCGGCACGGCAGCGCGAGGACCTCGTGCTGCTTGCCCATGTTCGCTCCGCCTTCACGCTCTCGCACGAGACGTATGGCAGCCCGCGCATGACGCATGAGTTGCGCGAGCAGGGCTTGGCGGCAGGCCGGCGACGCGTGGCCCGGCTGATGCGGGAGAACGGGCTCAAGGCCCGCCAGCCGCGCCGCTTCCGACGCACGACGGACAGCGGCCACGCCTTCCCGATCGCGCCCAACCACCTCGACCAGGACTTCACGGCGGCTGGGCCGGATCGGAAGTGGGGGAGCGACATCTCCTACATCTGGACGCGGGAGGGCTGGCTGTACCTGGCGGTGGTCCTCGACCTGTACTCTCGACGGGTCGTGGGCTGGGCGGTGGGCGACCGTCTTCACAAGGAGCTCGCGCTGACTGCGCTGCGACGTGCCCTCGTCGTCCGGCAGCCCGGACCAGGTTTGCTGCATCATTCCGACCGCGGCAGTCAGTACTGTGCGAATGAGTATCAGGCGGAACTACGAGGACATGGCATCGTGATTTCGATGTCTGGCAAGGGGAATTGCTTTGACAACGCGATGGTCGAGACGTTCTTCAAGACGCTGAAGAGCGAACTGGTCTGGCGCACCGCCTTCCAGACGCGAGCCGAGGCCATCGACGCGCTGGCCCGTTACATCGATGGCTTCTACAATCCCCGACGCCGTCACTCGGCGCTCGGCTTCACCAGCCCCACCCAATTCGAAAGGGGCATCGCCCACCACACCGCTCTCCACTAAACTGAAGCAAGTCCAATCGCGGATGCCCGTGTTCAGACCTTGCCCGCCGGCCGGGCTGTTGAGGTGCGCGGCGTCCCCCGCCAGCAGCACGCGCCCGCTCCGGAAATGAGGCGCCACGCGCTCGTGCTTGCGGTAGGCCGAGGTCCACACCGTCTTCCGCCAGGCCCCCTCGCCGAACAGAACCTCTGTCAGCTCTCGCGCGTGATCGGCGAGCTCGGCGTCCGTCAGCGTGTCGGGAATGCCCTGCTCGATCAAGCGCCATATCCGCGGCGCATACCGGATCGACATAAGGAGCGACGGGCGATCGGGCTCGGCGAGCCACCCGTCCGCGGTGTCCGCCTCCTCGCTCACCTCGACATCGGCAAGGACGGCTCGAGTCGCGTAGGTCTTACCCTGCAACTCCCAGCCGAGCTGCTGCCGAACGCTGCTGTGGGAACCGTCCGCCCCCACGAGGAATCGCGCCTCGACGACGCTCTCGACGCCTTCCCCTTCGCGAAGACGAACATGCACGCACCCGCCGGCCTCATCGTCCTCGAATCGAACGAACGAGCATCCCATACGCAGCTCGATCCTGTCGTTGCGCTGGGCGTGCTCGAAGAGGACGCGCTCCGTGCGGTTCTGAGGGATGGCGAGCAAGTAGTTACACTGCGTGATCGGGTCGTAGGTTCCGAAGTCGAAGTCGATGAGGGTCTTGCGGTCTGACGCGCGGCGCAGCCGGAGGTGGGACGACTGCTCGCCGCTGACGATCAAATCCTCGACCACGCCGAGCGACCGAAAGATTTCCAGCGTCCGTGGAAACAGCGCGATTGCGCGGGAGTGAGTGTCCAGCTCCCGCTTCTGATCGACGACGATGCTCCTGACGCCCCCTCTTCGCGAGGCCGAGAGCGAGCGTGAGGCCAACGGGGCCGGCGCCGCAGATAAGGACTTCGGTGCTTTGAGGAAGGGACGACACGATGATCTCCTCGGATCATTGCCACGGCGCCGCGACCCGCTATGTTGTCAGCGACAACACACAACTGGGAGCCTTTGTAGGCTGTGTCAACATTGGATCGCGAATCCTGCTGCCCATCCGGCGCGCGGCGTTACCATCACGGTAACCTGCGCGATGCGCTGCTCGAACGGGCGGCCGAGGTGATAGGTGCGGAGGGAATCGAGGCGCTGAGTCTGCGGGCGCTCGCCCGCGACCTCGGCGTCTCGCACGCTGCACCCGGCAGACACTTCCAGACCCGGACGGACCTCCTCGCCGCGCTGGCGGAGGACGGCGTGGACAGGCTGATCGCGGCGACTGAGTCGGCGATGGCCGCATCGGGCGGTGATCCGGTCGAACAGCTTCGCTCGCTCGCCAGCGCCTATCTGCAATGGGCCAACGAACACCCCGCACACTACAACGCGGTCCGGAACCCGGAGGTCGTCCGATGCGCGAGCCCGGGCCTTAAGGCCAAGATGATGCGGTTCGCCGAGAAGCAGAGGGCAACTTTGCGGCAGGCGCAGGCCGCAGGATGGATGGTCGAGGTGGACCTCGACCTCCTGATGTTCCAGTTCGTGGCGACCCTGGTCGGGTCGGCCACGGTGATCTCCGATCCGCTCTATCGTGAGGTGCTCGGACCGATCTGCGCGCCCGACCGCGTGGGTGACATCGTCGAGCGCGCCTTCCCCCGGATGACGGCATCGCCCCGATTCGGCGAGCAGGCCAGGACGCGCGGCTGAGCAGCACCGGCATTGCGCGACCAGGTCCCGGAGAATGCAGCCACAGCAACGATCGGGGTTCACGATGGCATACGAGAAAGGCGCAGCCGCCGTTCTCCGCAACGGCTCGGCCGGAGGTTCCCGCCTCGGGCGGAGCGGGTCGTCGGCGGCAGCACCGAGAGCGCGACGCGCGTGAGGAAGAACGATCCGCCCCAACGTACGGATAGGGCGAGCAGAATCGTCTGCTCGGACGCGGTCATGCTGCGGTTCACGGAAGTGGACTTGGCGGGACGGTTCAGTCGCGGAAGGCCATCCGGTCTGCACCGCGTCCACGGGGTCGCGCATCCCGCTTCTTGCGCCGCAATCTCGATCGATCTGCCGGCGCCCGGCGGCTCAAGCCGTGATCGCCTGGTTGGGCCACAGCCAAGAGCACGGCGTTATTGGACGATCCAGCCCGCAGGCTCGGGAGACCGCCGAGAAGCGCCGGCGCGGTTGTTCGTTCATCGGATGCCTTCACCCATGACAGGCGGATCGGTCGGGTCGCGGAGGACTCCAGACCAGGAATGGCGAGGGTTGGATAACATGATGTCGGCGCACCGCCCGGGGGACTAAGCTGAACGATGACGCACGATCTGCGACAGACGGATGGGGCGCCCGAGGTCTCGACGCATCCGCCCGAAGTGACCCTCGTGGCCGGCTACCAGAGCGGTGCTCTCGCGCGCTGCACGGAGATGCACGCCCAGCACTACGCGAGGATTGCGGGGTTCGGACGCGCGTTCGAGGCACGCATCGCCGCAGGTCTGGCCGATTTCGCAGATCGACTCGATCATCCCTGCAACGGCCTCTGGCTCGCGGTTCGCCGGGGGCAGATCGTCGGCACGGTGGCCATCGACGGCGAGGACATCGGCGCGGGCATCGCGCATCTGCGCTGGTTCATCGTCGATGACGGATTGCGCGGTGGCGGCGTCGGCAGAAGGCTGTTGACCGCCGCTGTGGGCTTCTGCGAGCTGCGGGCCTTCGACGCCGTCCACCTTTGGACGTTCCAGGGCCTACATGCCGCCCGTCACCTGTACGAGTCGCACGGCTTCCGGCTTGTAGAGGAGCGGCCCGGACAGCAATGGGGGGTAGAGGTGCTGGAGCAACGTTTCGCCCGGCCGATCACGCGGGCGGGCTGACCCTCAGACGCAACGGCGCTCAATGGGCGGCGGCGTGTTCGCCTGACTTGGGTCGGAAGCGGAGCGTTCGCTGTTCCGGCGGCCCTTCTCCGAAGCGGGCGGACCGAATCGGCCAGCTCCTGCTGACGTCAAGGGGTAGCTGAACGCCTTGGACGGGTGGATTTCCGCCCGACCGCTCCCGGAGGGCGGATGCATCAAAGCAGGCTTACTCAGGAGATGCGCTGTCCTGTTGTTCGCGCGGTGAGTGCCCGACGATGCGGGAGAACACCCGCGAAAACGCAGCGGGGCTGTCGTAGCCGACCTCCGCGGCCACGCTCTTGACAGACTTGCCCTTGGCGAGGCGCTGGCGCGCCACTGTCATCCGCCAGAGCGTGAGATAGTCGATCGGTGTCCGGCCGACAACGACGCGGAAGCGCTCCGCGAAACGGGTGCGCGACATGCCGGCCACCTCGGCGAGGTTCTCGAGCGACCAAGGCTTGCCCGGCGCCTCGTGCAGCGCGGTGAGCGCACGCGCCAGCCGGGTGTCGGCGAGCCCCGCGAGGACGCCGCCGTCGACGAGACCGCTCCTCACCACGTGCCGCACGATCAGTATCAGCAGGTAATCGAACAGCCGGTCGAGCGCCGTCTGCCGGCCGTCGCCCTCCGCGAAGGCCTCGTCGACGATCAGGTCGCAGGTCGGCCCGAGCGCGGGATGGCTGGCGAGCGGCAGCACCACGAACGCCGGCAGCCCCTCGCCGATCGGGCTACCCGCTTCGCCGCCGAGGTCGACGGCAGCGCAGGCAAGGTCGGCGCCACGCTCGGGGTCGACGAGAAAGCGGTGGGTGCGGCTGCGCGGGAAGAACAGCAGCGTCGGCTCTGAGAGCATAAGGTCGGGCTCGCCACGTTGCGCGAGCGTCAGCGTGCCGGCGTTGAGGAAGTGCAGATGGCCGCCTTCGGCGAATTCTACCGCCTGGCATAGGTTGCCCGTGAAGAAGGTCCGCGCGGTGGGCGTGGCGTGGGCGAAGAGGGCGGCGAGGTGATCCATCGGGACGATCGGCAACGTTCTCGGGACCTACGCTACCGCGTCGTTCGGCATAGAGCGGGCGTGCAAGCCGCACAAACCAAGACGAGGATCTCGCCGATGCCCCGTATCGCTCCCATCGACACCGCCCATGCCGCCGCCGAAGTCCAGGCGACGCTCTCGGCCGTGAAGGCCAAGATCGGCATGGTGCCGAACCTGTTCACCACCTTCGCGCAGTCGCCCGCCGTGCTGAACGGCTATCTCGGCTTCTCCGACGCGCTCGCCAAGGGCGCGCTGACGGCCAAGCAGCGCGAGATCATCGCGCTTGCCGTCGCACAGGCCAACGGCTGCCACTACTGCCTGTCCGCCCACACGCTGATGGGCAAGGGCGCGGGCCTGACGCCCGAAGGCGTCCATGCCGCCCGCCACGGCAAGGCGCAGGACGCGCTCGACAACGCGGTCGCCGCCTTCGCCCAGCGCGTGGCGGAGGCGAAGGGCCACGTGAGCGACGCCGACATCGCCGCCGCCCGTTCGGCCGGCCTCGACGATGGCCGGCTCGTCGAGGTGATCGCCAATGTGGCGATCAATGTCCTCACCAACTTCACCAACAACGTCGCGCTGACCGACATCGACTTCCCCAAGGTCGACGTCGCGCTGGCGGCCTGACCCACGGCGGACGCGGCGTCTTACTAGCCGCCGCGTCCGACTCCCTCGACGTCCATCAACTGCGGCCTCGCCATGACGAGCGTTCGCAAAGCCAACAGGAGAGTGTCATGAACTTCCGTTTCGTCACCAAGACCGTCCACGCTTACCTCGACTATCCGGTGGCGCTGAGCCTGATAATCACCCCGTTCCTGCTGGGACTGGGCAAGACCAACCCGCTGGCGCTGTGGCTGTCGGTCGCGACTGGCGTCGCCGCTTTCGCGCTGACCTTCCTCACTGACCACAAGACCGGCGTCATCCGCGTGCTGCCCTACTGGCTGCATGTGGCGGTCGATCGCTTGGTCGGCGCCACCTTCATCGTCGCGCCGTTCGTGCTTGGCTTCGAGGGCCTCGACGCGATCTACTACTGGGCGAATGGCGCGGCGGTGCTGCTGGTGACGTTCGTCCTGAACGCGCCCGAGACCGAGGACCGCGCTCCGGTTCTCGCCGACGCTTGAGCTCCGGATGACCAGTCCTGAGGCGGCTGGACGCAGGCTCGGCCGCCATTTCATTCGCCTGGATCATCCTCCGGTGGGTTAGGCCGATGCGCAGGCGGAGAGGAGCCGGACATGACGACCACCATGGACGCGCGGCTCATCGAGGCGCGTCGGTGCGTTGTCTTTGTGCTGCACATACCGCGGGGATCCGCTGTCGATCGTGCAAGCGGGTGCAGGCGCCCGACTGCCCGCTTCTCCGGCGTACTTACGGCAAAGCGGATCAGCGGCTTTCGGCCATTCTCGGTCGTCCCGGCGCCAATCAGATTGCCGGCAATCAGACCATCCGAAAGCCTGGTCGGAAGCAGCCCCTCGCTACGGATACCAAGCATTGATTTCCGGCCGGTAGCCGCGCCGGAGAGCGACCTTACTCGGAAGCCACCATGTCCCTTCCACGAGAACTTCATCGGACGACGGTACGCCGAACGCGAAGCTAAATGCCGAACTTCCGGCACTCGATCCGCTTCCGACCTCGCGCCCTCATTCGGGCGCTCCGCAATCTGAGGTAGTACGTTCGGAGGCAGACTTCGCGGCCGTCACAAAGGAACGATCGACCGAGACTATTGCGCGATCGTGCATCGGGCCGAGGCCGGCGGGTTTGGTGCACCGTTCCATCAGGTCTGGACGGCCAAAAGGAACAGGGCAATCCATTGCCAGGCAATCGATACCGTGGCACGGGAGGGCACCGGAAGGAACCGGAAGGAGCGGAGGCCGCACTTCGACCGCCGCTCCAGGCGGGGCCGCGATGTGCGGCGCCGGAGTCGAGCGAGGTTGGCCCCATGAGGTAGATCGCGATCACGCAGAGCGGAACCGAGCCGAAAAATGGGTTTTTGGCAATGGTTTTGGCAATTGGATGCCCCGTTCGTGCGTACGCGGGCCGGCAACCTCGGCCCGCGTCCGATCGACGTCCGGCCGCGCGATCCGAAGGAGTGGCGCGGCCGGGCGGACGGGCGACGGCACTTAAGCCCCATGCGGCCCGATCGGACGGGGCGCCCAACCTGAGCGTGCGCCGCCTCCCCGTATCTCATCCGCGACGGAACCATCGAAGCCTCATGAAGCGCCGGCCATTCTATGCGGCAGCAATCGCCACTTCGCGTCGGACGTCGTGCCCGGAGCCTCGTTCGCGCAATTCGCGATTCGGCGGCGGGTGCCGGGCGCGGCGCCGTCCGGCTTCCGATCGGCAACGGTCTCGGCCGAGCCGACCACGCTGGGCTGCCCACGCGTTCGCAGGCGACGTGGGCCCGCACGGAGAAGGGAATCGGGATCCCCAGGCGTCCGACCCGAGATGCAAACAGCCGGCTTCCGGAAGCCGCCGGCAAGGCCGGCAGGAGAACCGGCCAGGAGCGACCTGCAGCCACGATCGTCGCGCCGCCTAGCGGAGTTCAGTTGGCCCTTTCTCCCAGCCTGTAGAACCTCGACCTCGTGCGCGCGTAACCCAAGTCCGGTTCGAGCGTGAACAGTTCGCTGGTTCTGCAGAGTTCTCCGTCCGGTATGACAGGATGACCGAGCACGATGCCGACGAGGTGTGGCGCGGGAGCCAAGCGAAGCCTCCATTCCATCAGGAGTGGCGCATCCCTCAAATCGTCGGCACCGGGATGGTGGCCGCCGGCGATGCGTTCGAGATCCTCCGCCAACCGACGATGGCGGGCAGCGATGCGGGCGAGTTCGGGAAAAGGGCCAGGACCCTTGTGCAGGACCGACATGATCGATGTCCTTCGTTCCGACACCGTGGTCGGATGGGGGGCGACAGAGCGCATCGAGGTCGGCAGGATCGCGCCTCCGAACGCGGCGATGCGACATCGGCCATCGTCGGCCGTCGTCGGGACGGATCGTGCGGCAACTGGGCCCCGATCCTCCCGCGCGCGCCCGAAACTCGCACGGGCGCGATTCCTTTGATCGCGGCTCGAACGACGTCACCGAGCGGTCCCGTCCGAAGCCAGCGCCGGATCCCGGCGTGCGACTGCCGATCGCCTTCGGCGACACGGACTTCCGGGCGGCTTCGAAACCGACCGCCTCGCCGGAGATCGCCTTTCATCGTTGAGTCCCGACCTTCCAGGTCGACAGCCCGGGAGCCGGAACGGAATCCGGATCGTCCCCGGACCGAGATACCGGAGCTTCGCCGACCGACCGAGCCGCCGCCGAACCTGCGACTTCGTCGTAACGGGCGCCGAAGACGTGATGCCGATTGAGCAGGCGCAGTACGAAGTGCGGCGACCTCTGCCGCAGATAGAACTCCTCTCTCGAGCGTCGGGCCCGTCCGCCGCGCGCAGTCAGGTAGGCGACGAGATCCTCGGTCGCCTGGGCCCGCATGAGTGCCGCGGCGAAGGTGAGCCGCGCCGACCGGATCTGCGCACCCTTTCCGAGCGACCTGTCCCGAGCGCAGCGCGCGATCGCAGTCCTGAGATCGGCCGCGCCAAGTGGTTGCTTCGCCGACAACATGAACAGGCCGTTCCCGCCGGTCGCATATTTCCGGCGGTCGCGCATGTACGCTTCCAGAACGTTCCGGACGGGCTTGAGCAGCGGAACCGTTCTGGCGGCGTCCCGGCCGTGGATCGAGCGGCGCGCACCGACCACGATCGTCGCGATGCCGGCTTCTGTCCCGAGATCGTGAGGGTGGACGGCGCATAGCTCGTCCGGTCCTGCCCCTGTTCCTATGGAGACGGCCAGAGCAGCCGCAAGACAGCGTTGCGCTGAGGGAGGAACGTCCGGTCGTGCATGGACGACAGGATCGATCAGCGCCAGAGCGGTCGCCCTGTCGAACGGCAGAGCCGCGAACGACGGGATCATGGCGTACGTCGCCGGTTCGGTCGCTTGGACATGCGCCAATCGCGCGTCCATCTGTCACCACGACCATTGGATCTGCCGGGGTCGCTCGGCACCCGTAATGTGACGGGAGCTGCGGATGCATTGCTCCGGCGGTCCGGCGACACCTGCCGCTTTCGATGAGCGAATGCGTCCACGACCAACTCGTGGGAGTCGAGCGTATGCGAACCGTAGACGTTCTCGAGAGTTTCCACCGTCATCGAGAGGTAGTCCGCCGCAACCCAGATCGGCACCCCCTCGTTTTTCATCCAGTGCGCGCAAGTGTGCCGGAGAGTATGAGGGGTGATGCGCTCGGGGTCCAGTCCGGCGTCTTTGACGATCTGCTTGAAGGTTATTTGAATGTACGCATTGTAACCTGTACCATTTTGCTGATGGACGATGTTCAGAAGATCGCGCTTGTCGTCGTTCTCCTGCCAACGACGTATATGTGCCTGAAGCGATGTTGGGATTCTGCAAGGATTGCGGCTTTTCGAGGTATCGGCCTCGCGATCACCTCTGCGAAACAATGTCCTCAGATCGCCTGAAACGTATCCGGCCGAGTCGTTTTTCTTCCAGCGCAATCGGAGCACCGAGTCGTGCCGTGTTCCGGTCCAAGCTGCCAGCAATATGAAACGGGCGATCCCGGCACGTCGGCGCCGTGTGTAGGGATCCTTGATGACGAGACGGCCGCGAGCGTCGCGAATCCAGTCGTCCGCCTCGGGATCCCAACGACGCCCACGGCACGCTAGGAGGAGGCGGGCGACCTCGTCGTAGGTCAACCACTCGTCCCTAGGCTGAGCTTTCGGCGGAAGCTCGGCCTGTCTGATCGCGGTTAGGTTCTTCTCGCGCGCATAGCGCTGGATCGCCGAGTTCAAAACCTCGAGCTCTCTGCGAGCCGACTGTGTTCC
The DNA here is from genome assembly GCF_000974725.1 of Methylobacterium sp. ME121. NCBI lineage: Bacteria > Pseudomonadati > Pseudomonadota > Alphaproteobacteria > Hyphomicrobiales > Methylobacteriaceae > Methylobacterium > Methylobacterium sp. ME121. The sequence continues at coordinate 190,852 of NZ_BBUX01000003.1, read as the reverse complement.
GGTTACGCGGATCTTGGAAGAATCGGACTCCTTCGTCTGATTCTTCCAGCGCACACCCGTTCTGATGTTGCGGTATTCAACACTGGATTGCGCCGTGACATCGGACAGGTACTTTCCGCTCCAGTATTTTCGAAGTTCGGAAATGCAGAACAGGAGGTTCGTGCGATTGCGGATCTCTGCATCCGTCGCGCCCGCCTTTTCAGGGTTGGACGCCTCCATGTGGTCGAGGATGTCGTCGAGGGGAATCTCATCCGCATTGGATGGCGCCGCCGCCGTTCGCGGCCCTTTCGCTTTGTCCACCTTGTACTCGGAAAGCAGAAGATCAGCCTTCGTACCGTCGGGGTCATGCGGATCCCAGAACAGGCCCAGACTGAGCTGATTTTTTCCGTCGATGATATACCACATCCACGTTGAAGAATCCTGTTCGTCGCGCTTGCGCAACCAGAGCCGCGCACCCGCCTGTTTCCTTCTTCCAGCCATGGCCCGATCCCTTGCTTCGGTCAGCGGAACATCAAGGTGCAGTCGTTCTCGAGATGTTAACGGGAAGATCTTCTATTCCCTCCGCCGGACCTCGCTTTGGAGTCTGGTTGATGAGACCATAGTCTCACTTCTAAAAGCCGGCGGTAGAGATTCAGCGCGACTTACCAGGATCGATGGAGCAGCTTCGGCTTGCGACCCCGGCGGCGGGCGACGGACGGCACCTCCGCCTCTCGATCCGATCGCGGGCTCCTTCGGTCGTCCATGCTTTCGGCCGATCCGCACGTGTCCTTCGCATCCCGACGAAGCTGCGGCTCGAGAAGCGAGCGGACCGCCGAAGGCGTCGTGTAGAGCCTGCCTGCGATCGAAGCGGATGCGAGTTGACCGAGACGGACCGCCGAACGAAGCGATTTGACCGTCAGCGGGCCGTTCGGGAAGAACAGAGCGCGCGCCTCTTCGAGGGTCACGATCTCGTCGTCGGCCCATTGATCGACCGCCGGCCTTCCGACGAGGCGTCGAAGAGGATCCGCACGGTCGTCGATCCGGCCGCGGCTTGGACGCTCATGCCGCTGGCCGCGGTCTGCGGCCCGAGGCCGGTCGCCTCCGAACGCGTCCGGATCCGGGCCGGGAGCTTCAGAGTTCATCGATCGGCATCCAGGTGAGACGCGCGGACGCGGACGCCCCGCCGGTGACGAAGGCGGTCGCTTCGCGTGCGCTGCGGAAAGTGACGAAGGCGGCGACGGTGAGGTACCGCGCGTCGTCGCCGGGCACGAGGACGCCGGATCCGATCAGTTCGATCCGCTTCTCCCGCAACCACTGCGTGTTCGCGCATACGTCCGCGACGATCCGCGAGCCGGGCAGAAGCACGGTTTCACCGCCGCGCATCGTCGCGGTCGCCAGCGCGCCCCGCCAACGCATCGTATGTGTGGTTCGGACGAGACCGAGGGGATCGAGGCCGCGCGGGGCCATGACCACACGCGCGCCGATCGGCGCCTTCACCGGTTCGACCGCCGCGACGAGTCCCGGCATCGCCATGTCGAGGAGCGGGCGTAGATCTTCGGTCACCTGCGCCGCCGTGGCGATGTCGTGTTCCGTGGCCGTGAACCTCTCCGCGTCCTGCCTGTTCGCAATCGTCGCGAAACCATGGTTGGCGATCTCGTCGACGAACGCGCGCTGGAGGATCAGTCGAACGGTCTCGTTCATGATGCGCGGCCCGGTCGCGACGCACGCGTCCCAAACGAAATCGAGCGTCGGGTCAGCGGCGTGTGCGGCGAGACGCTCTTGAAGCATGCCCGATTCGCCGACTACAGCTCTGAGCTTCGTCGATTGCGGTGCCGGCATCCCGACCAGGATGTACAAGCCGGGACCAAGCATTGCAGGAAGGTCCAGCAGACGATCCATCGACCATATCGGACATGCATGGAGCGCGACGCCCGATGAGACGAACTCGAGTGAGACGTACCCTTCGTCCCGTGTGCCGGCCATCATTCCTCGGAACGGACGCGGACGTTTCTCCAGCATCGCGATTCCTCCTGCACATCATGTTGGGAGTCGCGATCGGTTCGTCGCGACGATCGCGCTACTTGGATCGGAAGGACCGACCGGTCGGCGACGCACCTCCGGTCGTCGACCGCATCGAGGACCGGCGGGTCGCGTCGCCGATCATCGGAACGTCAGCGGAGAAACTCCTCGACTTCGACCGAGGCGAGCGACCTTCGCGATTCGAGCATCTCGGCCAGTTCCAGGAGTCGTTCACGTCGGGTCCCCAGGAGGGCCAGCGCGGACTTCGCCGCCGACCGCAGCGCCCTCTCGACGAGAGTCCCCACCGCAGGGTCGACCATGCGTCCGCCATCCGCCGACAGCCGCCGGTCCAAACCCCAGCGGACGTGCATGTCGCGCGCGAGCGTCGTTGCGGCGAGGAGATCCGCCTCGGCTCCGGCGGAAGGGTCGCCGAACGCGAGTATCTCGGCCGCACGTCCCGCCATGAGAACGATGAGCATGTTCCGGAGCACGTGTCGGGTCACGACCCCGGGGGGCGCAAAGCCCATGTAGCCGCCCCCCCCGTGTCCGGGCGAGCGCAGGACCAGATCGCCGATCGACAGGCCGAGCGACCGCGCGGCTACGGCATGCCCGCATTCGTGGATCGCCACCCGTCTCTCGTCCTCGACTCGTGCGCGTCCGGCTGAGCCTGCGATCTCCACGAGGATATCGTTCTCGACGAGAGGCCGTCCGGCGCGGCGGGCCCGGCCTCTGGCGCGCCGCACCCAGGCGGCGCAGTCGGCGCCGGTTCCGCCCAACGCCTTTCGGGCAATGGGCCGAAGATCGGAGGCGACGAGATCCGATCCGAGATGGTGGCGCAGGATGGCGGGCAGTTCCTCGAGGGCGGGCCGGGCGATCGCGATCACCCGATCGAATCGTCCCGCTCTCAGGATCGCGGGATCGATCTGAGTGGCGTCGTTGGTCGCGCCGATCATCAGCACGCCGGCCCGGCCGCCATCGCCGTCGAGACATTCCAGGAAGCCGTTGATGACCTGGACCCCGTAGCTGCGGTTGTAATCCGCGAGTTTGCGGCGATCTCCGAAAGAGTCGAGCTCGTCGACGAGCGCGACGCAAGGCGCCATTTTTCGCGCCTCGCGGAAGAAGCCGATCATCGCCTTTAGCGTGGTCCCAAGGTGCGCTTCGCCTTCCGCCTGCCACTGTGCCAACGAACCTGCGATGAAAGGTACATCCGCTTCTCTCGCCAGTGCCGATGCGAAAATGGTCTTGCCGACGCCCGGCGGGCCGCTCAGTAGCGCACCGGGCTCGCAATCCGCCCAGGGCAGCTCACCTCTGCCGAACGCCGCCAGATCTGCCGCTGCAGCGATCCCCCATTCGGCCGCAGCGCCGTAACCCGATAGATGCGACAGACGCGGCGTAGGAGCGGCCGGCGGCTTCGAAACTCTGCGTTCCACGATCGCCCTGAGCCGGTCGATGGACCCGTCCGCTCCCCGGGAGGCATGCAGCGCGATCCGGAGATCCGTCGCGTCGACCCGCGCCGCGATCGAAGCAGGAACGGTCGTCTTCGGATCCGACCCGACGATCCGGGCTGCAATCATGGTCAAATCGTCGGGCTCGAGCGGGCCGAGCGGGATCCGCTCCTCCCACGATCGTTCCACTTCGAAGGGCAGCCGTGATCGGCCGGGGGCCGCGACGCAGATCAAGGCTTGGAAGTTCCGAAACGCTCGTCCGACGTCGACGCCCGGCGTCTCGGCTCTGATCCGAACGTCGTCGGACCGCCCCTTCACGACCACCGCCTGGCCGGCACTTCGCTGCATGCCGGGCGTTCGCTTCCATAGCGTGGATCCGGACCCGAAACCTCGTACGAGGACGTTCGTCATCGGTTCGAGCCAGCTGTCGTCGGGGCAATCCACGATGAGTACCGGCGAGCGCTCCCGGATCCGATCCAGTATCGCGGGGTCCCGCTCGATGGCGCGACCGAACAGGATCGCCGCTGCGATTTCGGCCGGGTCGTCGGGTAGGTGGGACGAAGAGGCACCCGGCTCGGCCTCGTCCGGGTCGACATCGACCGCTCGACGGCTAGAGTCGAGAAGCCGAAGCATCGCGAGGATGCCTGACGGGCGATCTTCCGCGAAGGCGACGCTTGTCGTCGGCCCGCCTTCCGCGGGCCGCTGCGTGCCCTTCGAACGGCCGAGGGACGGGATCGGACCCTGGCCGCTCATCTCGTTCCCCCGGTCGTTCCGACGAGTCCGGGACACGCGATTCCGATGAGAAAGAGGTGACGGCGGGCTTCGCGTGCGCGCTCCACCTCCCCGGCTGGAAAGTTGCATGACCACGGCGCGGCGGTTCGAACCTGCGTTCCGCCGTGCCGCAGCGCGTCCTCGATGCCGGCGACGGCCAGGGCCCGGCGCTGTGCCGAGAGAGGCAGCCCGCCCACCCAAACAACCTGCCGCTTCTCGGATGGATCCTGTCCGTGGTCTGCGCGCCTCTGATCGTCGAGCCGAAGTCGTGCCATGCTCACATCGATCGTAGGACGGCCGTTCGGATCCAGGCTGTGCACCAGCTGAAGCGTACCGCTTTCTGGAGGGCACAGACCGCACAGCAGGTCGAGATCGGCGAACCCGCTCCGAGCCACCCAGGCACAGCTCGCCCGGTCCTCGATTCTGATCGCGAAGCGCCCGAACACGTCACCGGCGAAAATGAATCGCTGGCCGTGAGGCCGCGCGTCGTGCGCACCGGCGGCTTCCGACCAGGGGCGCCCGATCTCGAAAGCATGACGCATCGCTAGTCTCGCCGCCGTGGCAGGCGTGAGGACCCGGCTTCGGGCGAGAGCCGACAACATGTCCACCGTCTCGTCGGCCACGCCGGTCAGATCGCGAAGTTCGATGGAGAGAGGCTGGCGCCCGGATACGGACTGCCGGCGCCGAAGTGCGGACGCCAGCTTCCGTGCCATGGTCGCGACTCTTCCTCGGTCGTTCGTGAGTCGTGGCATCGGTCGTCCGGTCGGGAACACGACGACGTTCTCGTTCCGCATGAGGCACCTGTCGGGTCCGGAAAGGTTCGATAGCGTTCGCGCGCCAGGATCGAAGCAAGCCGCTCGAAGGACGACGAAAGGGTCAGTCCAGGGAACGGGACGGCGAGAGGCTTCGCGGGTCGCGTCTGCACCCGGCCAAGCGGAGCAAGCCCCTTCCCGTGACGAGCACGACGCGTCGGCCGATACGGCGGGCGTCGCGCTTGACCGCGATCAGCCGACGTCTCAGATCCGGCCGCCGCCAGACGCGACCGGCCGCCGCCAGGACGATCACAGTTCCTTGGGCGCGCCGGACTGTTGCGTGCGCCAAGCCGTGGTCGGCGAGCTTCCTGTAGGATTGGATGTCCTCCAACCCCCTGGGAAGGACGGACAGGACGTCGTCGCGCGATCTCGCGACGATCTCGAGTTCGCGGGCCAATCGGATGCGCTCGCCCGCGATGCGGATGCTGCGACACAGGCTGTCATGGATGCCGCCGACGATGGCGTCACCAGATCCGGTGTACGACTTCGACATGGCACAATCTCCCGATCCGCCGAAGGAGCGGAGGAACAAGGCTGCCAAGTTTCGGGGTGCCGTCGCTTCCTCTCGCCTGCGGCGCCAAGGAAGCGCGTCGTCTTCGACAAGCATCGAAGGAATCGCCGTAGCAACGGCGTGGACCCATTTCGACGGACTTGCAGGTCGGCCAAAGATCAGGTCTTCTGGACAGACGCCTTCCGCAATTGGCGTTCCGGCTCCGTCTTCCAGCGATTCGCAGGCTGCACCAGAGATGCGTCCGCGTCAAGTATCTTCCGCGGCCAAAGTGGAAGCTTCGCAGATCCGAGGCGCCAGGGCGATGCTCGGCTGGACACAGAAGGAGCTCGCCGTCCGCTCCGGCGTCGCCAAGAGAAGTATCGCCGGACTGGAACTCGGTACCAGCACACCGAAGCCCGAAACCCTCGAGCGTTTGGTTGCCACGCTTTCGGCCGGCGGCATAGAATTCCGGAACGCCGACGCCGACGGTGTCGGCATCAAGCTTTTCAAAACTTCGAAGTTCGCCCACGGATCGAAGCCGCGGTTCGACGAGATGAAGGGCTGAGGTGATTTCGGTGTGGAATGCACCGGAATTTTCTCACCGCTCTCTGAACTGTCTCGTGTCGCCTGAGGCTGCGCGAGCGGCCAGTCGAGGAGCTTCGGCCTGAGGTGCAGCCCCAGACGACATCCCTCGTACCGTGCCCGCCTCGCGGTTGGCGGGCGCGCGGGGCCCCGAGCGAGCTCCGGATGGGGGCGGCATTCGCCGAGAGCCGCCGCTTTGATCCTCCGGTGAGCCTCCGCCCATCCGCACGCACGCTGGGGCAGCGCCGCTGTGGGCCAACTCCGATCCTTTCATAAACCGGAGGCGACTTCGTGCGTGCAGGACGGCAGGACGTCCATGATCCCGCGCGCGGCGGCCGATCAACGCCGCGCATTTCGTGCCGGCTGGGCAACCGCCGCGGCGAGCATCGGAAAGTGAATATGAAAGAAAACGCTATGTTCCTTTGAGGCCGAAGTATCGCGTCTGCGGCCGAAGTGCAGGCTCTCAAGGCGGCACCGCAGGAGGCGAAGGCTGTGCTGGACAAATTGAGCCGGTTCCTGCTCGCCTGCAGCCAGGATCCAGGATCGGCCACGCTCACGCACTACATCGTCGCGCAAGCGCTGCAGTTTCCCAACCTCGCGCGGCTCGCCTACGAGGAAGGATGGTTGGGTGGCGTGCGCGCGGTTGCACCGCTCCTGGAGGTCATGGCCGCACGGGGCCAGATCGCCGTCGACGACGTCGAGATCGCCGCGGACCTGTTCCTCAACCTTGTGCCCGGACGCAGTTCCAAGCAGGCGCTGTACGGCATCCAGGGCGACCCGGAGGCGCAGGAGAAGCGCTGTCGGGCAGCCGTCGCGCTCTTTCTCGCGGGCGTTCGCCCGCAGCGACAGGGACGGCCGCGACGAGCCGGAGTTCCGTCCCAGGCGGAACCGACGTGAACAGTCGCGTTCGTGAGCCGGTTCCGATCTGACCGCCAGCCCGTATCGACGGGTTTCAAGCTTCGCGCGAACAAATCGACCCGAGCCGTGTCGACAAACGTTAAAGGTCGGCGTTCGTGGTGATCTCGGCCTCTGCACGCGGGGCGGCATGCAGGGTACGCGGCGCGGTCGAGGTCTGGGCTGTCGGCGGAGTTCGTTGCCCGTTGCTCGCGCGGCCTCAGGCGCGGCGAGACAATCCGGAGGCCGGTCCGGTGCAGCTCATGCTTTCGGCAGGAATCCAGACAGCCGATCGGAACGGTGAGGACCGGTACAATTCGTCAGATCCTTCAGAGACCAACTCCCGCGTCCGAGTCATCGGCTTTACTCCTCTGGTATAGTTCGTTCACCCAGGGTGATTGTTGATTTTCTTGAAATATCAACCCAAGCTCTTTCCGTGGTCGGGTAACTCCCACATAGAACAGGCGGCGAGTCTCACGCAGGGCTCCGGCGGTCCTTTTGTCGCGTTCACTGGGAAAGTCTCGTGCATTCACGCCATACATGACTACGGCATCGAACTCCCTTCCCTTGACGCTGTGCAACGTGCTCAGATTGACGCGACCGGTTCCGCCCACGCGGCCGGCGAAATGGCCGAGCGGCATATCGAGACTCGAAGCCGGATCGGTGTTGGCGATCATCTCGACGCAGACATCCCACTCCTGCTCCGAATTACGGCCAATTGACCGCCAAGAGGATATCAGCTCGCGATCGAAGCGTTGCAGCCAAGCATGCGTGCCGTCGACATGTCCTATCGTCGATTGAAGGAAGCCGATGAGTTGCTCCGACAGAAATCGCTCTTCATCGGCGGTGGCGTGCCTGCCGAAGACGAGCAGCGATGCTCGATAGATCAGACGACTGTATCGCGGGTCCGCATCCCGCCAGCCCCCGACGACCCAGCGCGCACAGTCCTCGATGAAGCGAGCGAGACGCGAGCTACGTCGTACGAGCGCATTTCCATCCGTCCGCACGAAGGGAATGTCGGCTTGCTTCAGGGCGTCCGCGACTTTGTCGCCGAGGTATGCGGCTCGGTACAGCACGGCGATTTCGTCGAGCGGAATGCCTTTTTCCACGAGCTTGGGAACAACCGTCTCGGCGATCGCCCGCGCTTGCATATCGAGGCCCTGGGTCGTCGACCAGAAGGTGAGCTCGCCTTCGGGCGCGCCTGCACGTTCCCGGTAATCGCGCTCCTCGCCCAACGCGCCTAGGGAGGCGCGGACGATCTTCCTGCCGGACCGATAGTTGAAGCGCAATCTGATCGTTCGCACATCCGGTCGTTCGGTCAGGCCCTCGAGCAGTTCCGGGTTCGCTCCCGTGAAACCATATATCGACTGGTCCGCGTCGCCGACCGCGAACAATCGGATGCCTCCGCCGAAGCACGACAGGAGAACGAGCTCGTGCAGTGCATGGCCGAGATCCTGATATTCGTCGACGAACAGGATGGGAAAGCGGGCGCGAAGCGCGTCGCGTATCCAGTCATGCTCCTTGATCATGCGATAGGCCAGTAGTGGCATGTCATCGAAATCGATCAAGCCTTGCTGCCGAAGCTTGAACTCGTATGCTTCGATGAACATCGCGAGCTCCGGATTGCGTCCCCGCCACTCCGGTCGGGTGCGATCCACGTCCCGACGACGCTTCTCCGAGGCGAAGCTCCATCGGCGATGAGGGTCGTCCGTGCCGGCGATCGCGACCGCGTAGGCGGCTTCCACCGACGCGCGCATCTCGGCGCGCTTCGCGACCCGGAAATCGGCGGGCAGTCCGATCGGCACGCATCGGGCGTACGGCGCGATCACCTGGCTAAGCGCAAAGCCGTGAACCGTACCGACGAAGACGCGGTCGCCAGCTTCCATGCCGAGGCGCGCCAGCCGCATTTCGAGCTCAATCGCGCATTCGTTGTTGTAGGTGATGCATGCCACGCCGCGTGGTTCAACCACGTCCTCCGCCAGCGCGCGCGCCATTGCGGTAGTCAGCGTCTTGGTCTTTCCGCTGCCTGGGCCCGCCAGCACCACGCAATGCCCGGTCTCGCGTACGGCCGCCGACTGCTCCGGATTCGCGGCGAGTTCCTCGAGCGCCTGAAGAAGCAACCGACTACTGGACACGGCCGGCCACGAAGCGGATTGCATCGGTGATGTAGTCGGGTGGAGCCAGACCAACCGCCTTTTTCGCGAGCTTCGCGCTCAGCCGGCCTTTACCGATGTCCGCCACCATGGCCAGCAGCTGCGACGCGTCGACGGGGGCCGAGCCTGCCCTCCAGTTCGCTATGCGGGTGCTTCGGGTGGATCCGAAGCCCTGCTCATCGAGGATGTCGAGGAGAGGCTTCAGCAGCGACGGCGTATTCGCGACGGAGACTTCAAATGTCTGCTCGTTGAGAAAGATGCCGGCACCGGCCCAGGTCGATGCGAACGACACGAACTGGAGCGCCTCCCACGCTGTCCGCTGCGCGGGATGGATGGGCGGCTGCCCACGCACCTTCAGCACATCGCTCCAGAGATCGATCACACGCTTTTTTCCGAGCGGTTGTTTGGCACCATCCAAAGGATCCCAGTCGGTAATCACCGCGTAGGGCATGCCCAGAGCTTCGGCGAGCTTGACGTATGGACCGAAGTTCGTGCCGGCGACGTTGCACACCGTGATGCCGAGATCATCCAATACTTGTCCGAGAGCCGAGGCGAACACGGGAACCAGCGCCTCCTCGGCGTCGCCTTCGACGAATATCACGCCGCGGGCGAAGAGCAGCTCCGCTCGCGTGGCATCGAGGTAGTTCTCGAGATCGTCCAACTCGTCGGACGTCACCGGCAGGTTGGCAAGGGAGAATGCCTGCGTCGACCGGTTCCGTCCTTTCAGCTGGATGATCGACCGCAGCGGCGTGACCGCGGCGAGCGTCGGGGAATGGCTGGTGACGATCAATGCCTGTGCGGCATCCGCAGAAGCGAACAGCTTCTTGAAGACGGACCGCTGCAGCTGCGGGTGAAGGTGCGCCTCCGGTTCCTCGATGCACAGCAGGGAGAAGTTGCGCTCGTTCTTCCTCCGGCGCCATGCGAATTCGGCCAGCTTCAACGCCAGCAGGGCGACGTTGGCTGATCCAAGACTCGCCTCCGCGATGCCGCGCTTGCCGCCGTCGATGAACATCGCGATCGCCCGGAACAGTCGCAGCGGGTCGGACGGCGCGAATCCCAGACGTGGATCGATATCATGCGCTTCGCCGGAGAGATGAAGGATGCCGGCGCGCAGCTCGTTCTCCAGCACCTTGATCGTCGGAAACGCCTCCAGCGTCTTCGTGGCCTTGTCGAGATCGGCCGCGACCGCGGCGAGATCCTCGCGGGTCACGCTCGAAATCGCGTCCTCAAGAAGGGGGCGCAGTGGCGAACCTCTCCATGTGCCGAGATGCCCTTCGGCATCGCGCAACGCGTCGAGCACGTCGATTGCGATCCGGCGTCGAACCTTGCTGGGCACCGGCCGGGACTCCTCGCCGCCGCCGAACACGACAAATTCGAAGTCGTCGCTCGACTGCGGAATTCCAGCGACGTCGGCCTTCTTCCGGAAGATGTAGCTGAGTCGCGCAATCGTCGGATCGCCGGCGACACGATACTCCGTCAATAAGGCGAGCAGACCGAAATCGGTCGTGAATTCCGCGAAATCCAGATGGATTTCGATCGGACTGCCGTAGTCGGGCGCCGCACCATCCCAGAAGTCCGACATCTTGAGCTGACGCGCCGAGTCCGGAAGCGTAGGATCGAGAACCAAGCGTATCGCGAACAGGAGATTGCTCTTTCCGATGCGGTTTTCCCCCAGGATAACGATGTTTCCCGAGAGAGGGATATCGACCTGTAGAAAATTTCTGAAATTTCTTATGCTGAAATTACTCAACAGCATCCGCTTAGATCCGATTCTCTAAAGTGAAATAATTCAAGAGTAAGATCAGTAACCTAGAGCAGTCGCTTCCACAATAGGAAAAGACCACGGACCCGCTTGAAATACCTTCGGGTTTCCGACGCGTGCCTGATCTTTGCTGCGATGATATCCGGGATCGAGAGGCGCCGGGCCAGCGCTTCGTAGATATCCATTCCGTCTGCGAGAATGATCTTCCTGACTGTGAACGCCTGCAGACCGACTTCGGTGAATCCCGCGAAGCTAACGAAAAGACCGCGCGTCCATTTCGGACGTTCGTTCACCTTACCTTGAAAACCGCGCAAAGTACTGGCGTCGGTCTTCACGCGGTGCCACTTCGCCTCGAGCAGATACGTGTTGCCATTCAACTGGAACGAACCGTCGATCTGCTCGCCGACAACGGTGAAACCTCCGCGCGCATCCATGTCCCATGCGTTGTAGAGGTCCGTAAGTAGCCGCTCGAAATGGCGCCCTCGGGCCTGAGGATCATCCGACAATTCGTGAAGAGCAAGAAAGCGCTCCTCAAGTCGTCGCAACTCCTGCTCGTTCGAACGTAGTGCTTTCCGAGTGTTCGGCGGATTCGGATCGACGCCGCTCCGAACGATTTCGTAATCTGGAAGTAGAGGTCCGCCCAATCGCTCCACGATTAGGCTTAGACGCCGATGTGCATCGACGGCCATCTCGATCTGCTGGCTAGCGACTCGCTTCGTCTCACAGTATTCCCATAACGCGGCCAGTGCTCTTACGATCGCCCGCGGTTGCCCGACCGTCAAGAATGCGCGGAGGCGTTTACCCTTGCTGCCGCCATAGATCGCGTAGGCGCCATCATCGATATCGACCCCGACCTCCCGGTTGAAGAAATCCGCGAAAGTGTTGTTGGTAAAATCAACCACGTAGCCCGAGCTCATGCCGAACAGCTCGTCGACGAGAATTAGTTCGATTGGTCGAAGCTGCTCCATCCGTTCGACTATCCGCATGTTCGTGTGCAGCCCTGCTCCGTTCCGCGCTGTTCGCGGGACCTCCTTGCTGCGTCCGAGCCTGTGCGAACGGCCGGGCGACGCGCTTCGGCCGCAGACGCGGATTCGGGTGGCACACCGCGTAACCTGACGAGCTTGCGGCGCAAAGGGTTCGAGACCCCGAAGCGAGCCTCCGACGCGAGCGGTGCACAAGGAGTGTCGCTTCCGCCTCCCGACGGGCGGCGCCCGCTCCGACGTACATCCCGGAAGCCTGGTCGAGCGAGGCGCGTTCTACCGCTCTCCGGATTTCTGCGTGGAATGCATGAGCCGCTCCGAACCTGCCTTCGGACTGCCTCGCCTCGCATGAGATCGCGCGAGCGGCAGGGCCACGCGTTCGGTACCGCGCAGTTCATCGGCCGGCCCGGCTACCAGCGGAAGTCGGGAAAGCGGATTGTCAAAATCCGACAACGGACCGGGCGCTGTCAGCCTCCGAAAAGATTTCCGGCCCGGTCCCTGCCCGACGTCTCGCGATGAGGGGGCAGAAATCGCGAGACACGGCGGAGTGGCACAGGCTCCGAATTCGGCCCGCACCGATGACGAAAGGTGTTCAGTTCGCGCTATACGGCCAATGCAGCTCGGAGTTCGCGACACCTGCCACTTCGATCTCGTGTGCCAGCGCCTCATCACAATGGACCCGACCTCGCGGCGACAAACTAGCATACTGCGCCAACGAACTCGCTGGATGCGCCGGCTACGCGAGTTGGCAAGATGCGCCTGAACGTCCGTGTGTGGACGCCCCATCGGATTCAAGGGGGTGTTTGAGAGATCTGTGCGCGCAGGTTCAGGTGCTTCCGTGTGTCCGGCCTTTCGATGCAGCCATCCTCACGGCTGCTGGCCTGTATGGAGATCGCGGATCGGGTCCAAGTCGCTTTGGCGCGCTCGAGGCGCTTGGACGTTCACTGGTTTTCCCGACCCCGTCTTCTGACCGTTGCGCCATACCTCTCGCCTGACCTTCCCTGCCTCCCTGACGCCTCAGGCCGTGGCGGTCACGCCGTGGCCGGAGCTCTGTAGGAGCCGCCGCGGGCCATCAACGCCCAGACGATCCTCGCCATCTTGTTCGCCAGGGCGACGGTGATCAGCATGCGCGGCTTGCGCGACAGCATACCGGCCAACCACGCCCCAGCTTTGTCGGGAGCGCGCGCCGCGACCTTGGTCGCAGAACTCGCGCCCAGGATCAGCAACCGTCGCAAGCTGCGCTCGCCCATCTTAGTCGTTCGCCCCAGCCGCTCCTTGCCGCCGCTGGAGTGCTGCCGCGGGACGAGGCCGAGCCAGGCCGCAAAGTCGCGCCCGCGGCGGAAGGTACTGGCGGCCGGTGCCAGTGCCACCAGTGCGGTCGCGACCACCGGGCCGATACCCGGTACCGTCATCAGCCGCTTAGCCACGGCATCGTCCTTCGCACGCTGGGCGATCGCGCGGTCGAGGCGCGCGATCTGCGCTTGGAGCGCTTGCAGGCTGTCCGCGATGACGGCCAGGACCGGCCGTGCCTCGGCCGGAACGTCAGATGTGGGGTCGCGGACGATCGCGACGAGCTGGCCAACGTGCCCGGCCCCCTGGCGAACGACGTATCCAAACTCGGTGAGGTGCCCGCGCAGCGCGTTGATCAACTGGGTCCGCTGACGCACGAGCAGGTCGCGCGTACGGAACACCACTGCCGCAGCTTGAGCCTGCGCGCTCTTGCCCTGGACGAACCGCATCGTCGGGCGCTGCGCCGCCTCGCAAATCGCTTCCGCGTCGGCCATGTCGTTCTTCTGCCGCTTCACAAACGGCTTCACGTAGGCTGGTGGGATGAGCCGCGTGTCGTGACCTGCCACGGCTATCTCGCGCGCCCAGTAATGAGCACTGGCGCACGCCTCCATCGCGACCACGCATCGCGGAAGTGTCGAGAAGAACGCCAGCACCTGATCACGCCGCAGCTTCTTGCGGAACACGACTGCGCCACTCGGACCGGAGCCGTGAACTTGGAAAACCGATTTGGCCAGATCGATTCCGACCGTGCTAACCTCGCCCATGGACGCCTCCTGCAGTGGTGTCACAACACCTCCACTCTGGCACGCCGATGCCGTCAGGGGGCGTCCACCCCAACGCTCCCGGGAACGGCAAGGACCCGCTTCGACCGCGAGATCGGCCGGAGAGCGGCTCCACGTGCACCCGCGCCGCCTCACGAAGGTGGCGAAGCGGATTCGATCTTCCGGAGAATTTCGGGCAACGAAACCGGCCTGAAATTCCAAACGTCCACTCCGACGTCGCAGGTGGCTGGCAGGTTCGGCAAGGCTCCGTGGCTATGTCCATGCAAAGCCAGAGATCCGCGGCGGGATCCCCTCCACCCGCGCAATGCGTAATGGAACAGGACCAGCAGGCGGCCATTCGCGTCGATCTCGGCGTAGTGCTGCACCGAAGCCCAAGGCAGCGCCAGGGTTCTTCCACGGTCGTGGTTGCCGCGCACCAGATGGATCGCCCGACCGTGTAGGCGACCGAAGATCTCCGCCTGCCGATTGGGACCACAGCGGTAGGCGAAGTCGCCCAGATGCCAGACTTCGTCGCGGTCCTCGACGACGGCGTTCCAGCGTTCGATCATCGCCTCGTCCATCTCGGCCACGTCGGCGAATGGACGATGGCAGAAGCGGATGATGTTGGCGTGGCCGAAATGGTGATCTGCCGTGAACCAGAGGGTCATGGCTCCCTCCCCCATGCGCCTGCTGAGTCGCGATCGGCGCCCACTTAGAAAACCAGATTTTCTGATAATCTTCCATCCGGTCTAGCTGGCTGGTCGGCTTTCTCGATCCCGCCGACGGGCCAATGCCCAAGACCCTCAGAAGCGCACGTCATCGAAGATTGATCGAACTGCTCGTCGAAGCTCGTGAGCGATCAGGCCTGACTCAAAGCGAGCTCGCCTCGCGACTTGGCCGATATCAATCGGTCGTCGCCGCGATCGAAGGAGGGGGAAGGCGGATCGATCTGGTCGAGTTTCTCGAGATCGCGGACGCGTTGGAAATCGACGCGACGGTGGTCCTGAAGGCAGTTCGCGCGATCTCCCCCTGACGTCGGTTCAGCCCGACCAATCCTCGTCGAGGAACCCCAGGCCGGCGAAGGGCGGCTCGGGTTTGCAGCGATCGTATCGATTGCGACGGTCGCTGCGACGGCACCAGCGCCCATCGCGGATTCCGTCATTGTAGCTGGCGACAGGCTACGGCCGCACGGCTAGGATCCTCTCCATGACTGCGCCGATGGATGAATTCTCACCTCTCACGATCGCAGGCTACGCCTCGCTCGCCTCGTCCACCGACCAGCGAAGCGACGGTGGCTCGCTGGCGTTCCCTCTGCTCGGGCTCTTCGGGGAAACGGGCAGCCTTCTCAGCGAAGTCAAAAAGAAGCAACGTGATCGGGCCTCGTATCTCGGATACGCCAGCGCCGTCGTCGAAGAACTCGGCGATGTCCTCTGGTACGTGACCGCGGTCGCTTCACGCGGCGGACTCCGATTGGAGGAGATCTTCGCAAGCCCGACCCAGACCGGTGCGGCGACCTTCGCATCCCTCCAGCCCGCGATCATGCCGCATCAGGACGCGCCGAACGCGGCTTTCGAAAGGACGCTTCTCCAGCTTGCCAGCGAGGTCGGTGTGCTGCTCGCCGACCAGCACGAGGAGCGGCTCGGACAAGGCGATCTGCTTGCGGATCGGTTGAGATCGATCACACGGTCCCTGGTCGAGGCCGCCACCGAAGCGGGAGTGACGCTCGAGGCGGCGGCAGTGAAGAACCTGGAGAAGATCTTCGACAGGTGGCCGCACGAGCGCATCTATCCGGTGCCCCTCGATGCGCAGTCCGATCCGGCGGAGCAGCTGCCGCGAGACCTGTACGTCGACATCTTCGAGCGCGACGTCCGCGAGCGCAAATTCGTCTACCAGCGTTGCAACGGCATCAACATCGGCGACCGGCTGACGGACAACGCCATGCTTCAGGACGACTACCGCTTCCACGACGTCTTCCACTACGCCTACGTCGCCGTGCTCGGCTGGTCGCCGGTCGTCCGGGCCCTGCTCCGGGTGAAGCGCAAGAGCGCGCCGAAAGTGGACGAAGCGCAGGACGGCGCACGGGCGATCCTGATCGAGGAGGGGATCACGACCTGGATCTTCGGGCAGGCAGTGGACCTGGAATTGTTCGCCGGCGCTCGGCCCGGCGACATCCCGTTCGACCTCCTGAAGCACGTCCGCCAGTTCGCGGCGGGCTACGAGGCGGAGCGCTGCCCGCTTTGGATGTGGGAAGAAGCCATTCTTCAGGGCTATGCGGCTTTCCGCTTCCTGCGCGAACATCGGCGCGGGCGTATCCACATCGACATGGTCAACCACCGCCTCTCGATCGAGCACCTGCTTTGAGAACGCCCGCATCCTTCGCTGCAGCGCTCGCCGAAGTTCGGCTGCCCTCGGTCTTCAATCCGTACGGAGACGTCTGCCCGGAACATGATCGCGCCGATGCCGCCACCGTGCGTCGACGCAATCTCACGCGCTGCCTGGAAGCGGCGCTCGACGCCAACGTCGATACGATCTGGATCGCCCGCGACCTCGGATATCGCGGCGGCCGCCGGACCGGATTGCCCCTGACGGACGAGGTCCATCTCGAGCCGGCCGGCGCCCTTATGGGCGGCATCGACCTCAAGCGCGCCACCCGCGGTCCCGTCGTCGCCGAGCGCACCGCGGCGATCATCTGGCGTGTTCTCGCCCGGATAGGCGAGCCTGCGATCCTATGGAACGTCTTCCCGCTCCACCCACACGAGCCGAAGAACCCGTTCTCGAACCGATGCCACACCCGCGCCGAGCGCGACGCCACGTGGTGCCTCATGGAGGCCTTGATCGCGATGGTCGCGCCCAAGCGCATCGTCGCGATCGGGCGCGATGCGGCTCTGGCTCTTTCTGGTATCGACATCCCGCTCTCAGTCGTCCGCCACCCGAGCTACGGCGGACAGGCGGAGTTCATCTCTGGCGTGCATTCGCTCTACGGTGTCGCCCAGACGACCAAGGAGCGGCCGACGCCTGCGAGCCTGCCCTTCTGAACACGCATGCGGGCCTTGCGGAAGGGCTCCGGCGACTCCGTCCGAGACGATCGGCGGCGACGGGACGAACGTGGTCGCGGCGCCCCCTCGATCCGGCATCGGTCAGGCCGCGTATTTCTGGCCGGCATCCCGGACTCGGCTTAGAAGGGTCTTGATGTCGTTGCGACGGGTGCCCTTCGGCAAATCGACCTCAGCACGCGTGGAGACGATCGTGAGTTCGCCGAGATCGAGGCCCGTCTCACGGCAGACGAAATCCATCAGACGCCCAAGGCCGATGAGGTTTCCGAGCAATTTTTCAACGTAGAAGTGGTTACGATACATCGCCGTAAGCCCAAGCTTCTTTCCGCTGTTCTTCGCTCCGGGCACCACCTTGAAACTCAGGAAGCTGAGACATTGTCCTCCGTAGGGTGAATTGTCGACGTCGCGTGCCGCATCGAACAATGGAAGCTCGAATTTGTTGAGGGATTTGACTTTTTTGTCGTTGATCCGTCCGACGATATCCCAAAGCTGATTCGGGCTCTTCCCTTCCGGCACCGAAACGTCGATCATCCGCTCGAAGTAGTAGCCAGACCACCGCTCGTTGCGCCGAACCCTTCTCAACACCCGTTCCTGGAAGACGTCGAAGAAGGCCGGGGCACCGTATCGGTGGTAAAGACTGGCAGGGAAGATCGTGTTCGCCACGGTCCCGACCGCCTGTTGACCCTGTTGGCGGAGGAAGTCATCGACCAGAGCGACGCCTGGATCCTGCAGCGTCGTGTTCCTCGTCGGGTCCGCGATGTCGAGGACGACGTTGTAGGCGCAGTGGCTCGGCTGCGCTTCGACCATCCGTACGGCCTCGCGCCAAGCGCTGATGCAGTCAGGCTGCTGGGGGATCGGGAGATACAACGACATCCTCCGTCAGTTTCGCGGCAGCGTAGATGCGCGGGGCGATAAACGTCTCGGTGAGCCAAGCGTGGCCTCGCTTGCCCCACTTCGCGCCCCAGCTGTTCCGCACCAGGATCGCACGATGGCCGCCGGCCTTTCCGTGGCCGACGGCGACCACGGCGTGACGGCGCTGCGGCTCCGGCGTTTCGCCGGTGGCGGGATGGATCATGCCGTCCGCATCCGGTCGAAAGAAGGAGCGGGAAAGCTGGATCAGGACGATGACCGGCTGGCCGCGCTCGATCTCGCCCACGATGATGTCGAAGGCGACCGGGCGACGTTCGGATCCGCGTCTGAACAGAAGGCCGACGTCGCCCGGCGGGACCCAGGACGCAGCATCGACCGGCGTCGCCGGAAGGTAGGGCCAACCGCCCTCCTCCGGCTGCCCGTCCTCACGCAGTACGTCCAGCATGGACGCCAGCGTCGCTCCTTCATCCGGACCGAAACCCATGCGCGTCTGAGCCCGATGAAACGCGTACTCGGACGAAAGGGGGAGCCATCCGGGCCGAACCCCGGCATGGGTGTCGCTCGCAGCAAACGCGAGACAGGTCGGCCGGGGGCCCTGATCGCGCGCATGACCGAAGCGCGGCCGCAGGTCTACGAAAACCTCGACGCCGCTCATGCCGCCTCAAGCAAGCTCCGCCGCTCGGCACGAGAGAGGCCTTCCTCCTCGGGGCCGGTCAGGTCCATCTCGACGTCCAATTTGGTTAGGAGCGCGTCGGGATCCCAGGGCCGAAACTCGGCGAGTTCGATCAGTCCGCGGAAGTCGTCCGGCGGCGCGGCCGTGACGCGCCGAAGCACGTTGTCGCCGACGCTGTCTTCGGGTGGCTCCGACAATTCGTCCCCGACGATCGCGAAGCCGCTGTCTTTGAGCTGATCGATGTCCCACAGATATCCGCCGCCGCTGTGCTCCTTCAGGCGGAGCACGAAGATGTCGTTGCGGCTTCCATCGATGCGGGTTCCGGCGTCGCGTTCCGTGAGAAGCCAGACGTCGCCTCGATAGTCGTCTGGGCGGTAGGGATCCAGAAGCTCGGCCTTGAGTTCCCGCGGTTTCGTCTCGAGGAGCGCGTCGACGTGTCCGGAGGTGATCAGACGATGCCTCGCGAGCGTGTAGCAGGTCGCCGCGTAGCTGGCGCCCAGACGCAGAGAAAGCTGGTAGACGCGATCGGGTCGGACGAAGTCCCTCGCCGTCCAGCCCTGACGCGATGCGTGTGCGAAGAAGAGCCAACGCGGCATCATGAACTCGACCGCGAAGGCATCCGCTTCGACCTCCTGGAATTTCGGCGCCCTCTCACCAGCCATCGGCATGCGCCGCAGAATTCCCTCGTCGTCGAGACTGGGCTCGTGCCCAAGGGAGAAGTGCCCGAGCTCGTGGGCTGCCGTGAAGCGCTGGATGCTCATGGCGCGCTGTGTGGTCACGAGGATTCCCGGAGCCGGATCGTTCAGATAGGCTCCGAGGAGTCCCTGCAGAGGACGCAGAAGGAGTGGCAGGTCGAGCGCTCCGATCGATCCGAATACGTCGACATTGCCCCCATGCGCTTCGACCCGTGATCGTATGCCGAGATCCCGATGAAGCCGCGCGGCGGCCTGTGTACCGGCCCGGACCGCTCCTGCGTAGGTTGTCGCGACCATCGCTCAGCCTCGATCCGGCCGCGCTCTGACCCGCAGGTACTCCGCGAAGCGACCGAGCTCCTCTCTGTCCTTCTCCGAGAGCGCCGCCGCCTGCCGCGCCAAGTGGGCGACGTCGATCGGCAGTTGTGAGGAGGCCTCGTCTTCTCCGGTGAAGTAGCCCACAGGTTGGCGGTAGAGTCTGGCCAAACGCGTCAGCTCGATGGCTTCCACACGGCGCTGGCCACTCTCGATATCGGTCAAGGCAGTGCGCGGGATCTTGAGGTAGTTCGCCACCTCCTCCTGCTTCAGACCGAGATACTTCCTGGCCTCTTTCAGCCGATCGCCCAGCTTCCTGCGTTCCTCCTCGTCGCTGCCCGGAGGGCTCGAGGCTTGGTTCACGTCTTCACTCCGTTGATCTTGGCCCAGTGCTTCTCGATCCGTGGAACAAGCTGTTCCAACGCCTGCTCCACCGACGTGAAGCCACCCGCGCGTACGACGGTATCCGGCAGGTTGCAGCCGACGACACTTTCGACCGCCGTGAGCAGCGAGACGACCACCAGGGAGTCGATCTGAAACTTCGTCGTGGCGATCGCCGCCGGCGTGGGCGGCAGGGCGTCGCCTTTCACGGCCGCCTCCGATTTGACCGCCTCGATCAGCTCGTCGCGTAGGCACTTCTCGACTTCGGCCGTCGGGAAGGACGACACGGATGGAGCGGGGAACGTGGCGAGCGTCATGGCCTGTCGAAATCCGTGACTTTCCAAGAACAATAATGTCGAATTTTTCGACATGCAAGCGGCGATCAGGATGCGACCTGAAACGGCTGCGGACGCCCTGCAAAAGCGTTGGACGACCGATCGCGGCCAAGCGTATCGGAAATGCCGCATCCGATTTCGGACCGGTGGCACGACGCCGATCCGTACCTTCCATGGCCTCGCGATAGGTTGCCGAGGAAGTTACGGACAAGGAAGACGCCGGACCCAAGCCCGAACGGATCAGTCACCCGACGTGCCGAACCCGCGATCATCCGGCCTCGGGACTAGAACGCCACGCGGCCCTGCAACTGGTCGCGCCGTGTCCCGCCCTGCTGACCGCGGCGATGGCACGACGACCGATCTCGGTCGACGGTGCTGCCTCAGGCGACGCATCGCACACCCGGCCCGCCTCGCGACGAGCGGCAGGTCGATACGCGATGCGAGATCCGGATGCGGGCGAAGGACGCCGTGCGACGCTTCGGCCCGTTGGTGGATCGACCCGATCCGCACGTGAGCCGAGAAGGCACCCCCATCAAAAGGGTGTTTCGATTTTTTCGTGGGCCGACGGCGACCTCGTGCGCGTAAGAACGGCAGGACCTCCTCGATGTCCCACCGAGTGACCGCGCCCGGCGCGCGATCTCGGCCGCCGATGTGCCCGTGTCGAGTGCATAGGAAGCACCGGCCCACTTTTGAACCGCGTTCGCCGTCGGGCGGAGGAGGCGCCCGCATGGACCGCGGAGCACCGAAGGAACCAGCGTACCCTGGATCGGCATAGCCGCGGACGACGTCTGGAACGTCGAACGCCTCCGACCCTGGATATCGCCGATCGACGAGCGGCACACCCGCCTGGACCGAAGGCAGTGGATTTCTGAGCAGGTCGGAAGGAATGCGCAGGTCCCGTGTCCCGCACCTAGGTCGAGATCGAGCTACGAAGGCGCCTAAGGCGTCGGGAGATCCAGCGCGGCCGAAACCGGAAAATCGGAGTGAGCCGTCGCTTGCCCATTCCTTCGGGAGCGGACCCACACGCGGGTCCCGCAGCGTGGCATACCCGGTGCCGCCTTGGTGCTGCCTGGAAAGCTGCAACGCCGGGGTGAGGTGTTGCAACGATCCTGCAAGTACTTGCAATAATTGAAGTTTTGGAGCGGGCGAAGGGATTCGAACCCTCGACCCCAACCTTGGCAAGGTTGTGCTCTACCCCTGAGCTACACCCGCTCACTGTGCCGCGCCGCCCGGACTTTCGTGCCGGCGGCCCCCGGCGCGGCTCTCTAAACACCATTCCGCCGGGCGACGCAAGCGCCCTTTTCGCGAACCGTGACGATTTACCAATTCGGCTCCGGCGGGAGGCTCTCGCGGAGCTCTCGGAGACGGGCGCGGGTCCCCCGCGTTGTGCCCTCGGGGAGCGCGTCCACCGGGAAGAAGGCGCACTCGGCGATCTCCCGATCCGGCGCCTTGGGACACAGGACCGTGAAGGCCGGCAGGACGAACAGGGCGACGTGGTCCCGGGGAGCGGCGGCGACGTTCCGATAGAGGCCATGCAGGCGCGGCTCTCCCTCGGGGACGATCTCCGCCTCCTCGCGGAACTCCCGCACCATCGCGTCGCGCGCGGTCTCGCCGCGCTCGACGCCGCCGCCAGGAAGGTGCCAGCCACTCACGTAGGTGTGGCGCACCAGGGCCACCCGCCCCGCCCCGTCGAGTGCGACGCCGCGCACGCCGAGGGTCATGCCCCGGGACGCGAGCGCCCCGAGGTGAAACAGGCGCCGCAGGACCGGCCGATCGAGGATCATGCGGCTGCGCGGCTCACACGACGTCGAGGGTGATGGCGCCGAGACCGTCGATCGCCGCGACCATGCGCTGGCCGCGCTGGACCGGACCGACGCCGGAGGGCGTGCCGGTGAAGATCAGGTCGCCGGGCTGCAGGACGAAGTAGCCCGAAAGGTAGGCGATCTGCTCGGCGACGGACCAGATCATGTCGGCGAGGTCGCCCTTCTGGCGGATCTCGCCGTCGACCGACAGGGTGATCGCGCCCTTCGCCGGGTGGCCGATGACGGAGACCGGGTGGAGGGCGCCGACCGGGCCCGAACCGTCGGCGGCCTTGGCGGTGTCCCAGGGCCGGGACATCTTCTTGGCCTCGTCCTGGACGTCGCGCCGGGTCATGTCGAGGCCGATGGCGTAGCCGTAGACGTGCTCCAGCGCGGTCTCGGCCGGAATGTCGCTGCCGCCGCTGGCGAGGGCCGCCACCATCTCCACCTCGAAATGGTAGTTGGCGGTCTTTGGCGGGTAGGCGTGGGCCGTGGGTTCCGGGCCGACGATCTGCAGGGCGTCGGCAGGCTTCATGAAGAAGAACGGCGGCTCACGGTCCGGGTCCGCACCCATCTCACGGGCATGGGCGGCGTAGTTGCGGCCGACGCAGTAGACGCGGCGCACGGGGAAGAAGTCACTGCTGCCGACGATGGGGAGCGCGATGCGGGGCGGGTTCTGGATGACGGAGAGCATCTCTGCCTCTGCGGTGGATCGTCCGGGTGGCCCGGCGCGACGACGCACGGGCCCTACATCACCGTTGTAAGGTTCGCATCGGCGCGCGCCATACCGGCGCTTGCGTACGGCCTCCTCTGGCCTACAGAATCCACGCGATGACGCCGACAGCCGACCTCGACACCCTGCTGACCGCCCTCCGGGACGGGCTCGGCGCGCGGCACGTGCTGACGGACCCGGACGGCCTGGCGCCCTACCTGACGGAGAGCCGACGCCTGTTCACCGGGTCGGCCCTGGCCGTGCTGCGGCCGGGAAGCACGGAGGAGGTCGCCTTCGCGGTCCGCGCCTGCACGCAGGCCGGCGTCGCCGTGGTGCCGCTCGGCGGCAACACCGGCCTCACCGGCGCCGGCGTGCCGCGCGGCGGCGTCGTTTTGTCTCTGGAGCGCGTGAACCGCCTGCGCGCGGTGGATCCCGTGGACGCCACCATCACGGTGGAGGCCGGGATGATCCTGCAGGACGTGCAGGAGGCGGCCGAGGCCGCCGGCATGCTGTTCCCGCTCTCCTACGCGTCGCGCGGATCCGCCCGGATCGGCGGCGGCGTCAGCACCAATGCCGGCGGCATCGCGGTCCTCGCCTACGGGAACGCCCGCGACCTCGTCCTCGGGCTCGAGGTCGTCCTCGCCGACGGGCGCGTCTGGAACGGGCTCAAGGCCCTGCGCAAGGACAATGCCGGCTACGACCTGAAGCAGCTCTTCATCGGGTCGGAAGGCACGCTGGGCGTCGTCACGGCGGCGGTTCTGAAGCTGTTCCCGCGGCCGCGCTCGACGAGCGTCGCCTTCGTGGGGCTCGCCTCGGCCAGGGCGGCCCTGGACCTGTTCGTCTTCCTGCGGACGCGGATGGACCGCGACCTCACGGCGTTCGAGTACCTGCCGCCCTTCGCCCTGGAGATCGTGCTGCGCCACGTGCCGGGCACGGTTCGGCCCCTCGACGGCGCGCACGGCGCCTACGCCCTGATCGAGATCGCGTCCGCCCGCCCCGATGCCGACACGGGGGCTGAACTCGAGTCGGCCCTCGGGCAGGCCCTGGAGGACGGGCTGATCGCCGACGCCACGATCGCGACCAGCGGGGCCCAGAACGCCGCGCTCTGGCGCCTGCGCGAAGGCGTTCCCGAGGCGCAGACCCGCGAGGGCGCCTCGATCAAGCACGACGTCTCGGTGCCGCTCTCCCGCCTGCCCGAGTTCCTGGAGCGGGCGGGCGCGGCCTGCCTCGCCGAGATGCCGGGCCTGAGGCCTTGCGGCTTCGGCCATTTCGGCGACGGCAACATCCACTTCAACCTGTCGCAACCGCTCGGCATGGAGCCCGCGGAGTTCCTCGCCGCGTGGGGCCGGTTCAACCGGATCGTTCACGACCTCGTGCACGCGCTCGGCGGCTCCATCGCGGCCGAGCACGGCGTCGGGCTGATCAAGCGCGAGGAACTCGCGCGCTACGGCGACCCGGTCGGGCTCGACCTGATGCGGCGCCTCAAGGCCGCCCTGGATCCGGAAGACCTGCTCAACCCCGGCAAGGTCCTCGTGCGGACCGACCGCGCCGCGCCGACGGGCTGAGGAAATTTGTGCATCGCGCCATAATTCGGCGCGCAGGCGGGTGCAGGACGGCCACGCCGCGCCGCCAACCGGCCGGGCGGCCCGTCGCGTTAAGCCGCTGCTAACGCTTCGGACAGACCTTCATCACAGACGGCGGAGACGGATCCGTCGGCGCCAGGCATGGCAATTGCTCTGAGGCCTCCCTATCTCGCACATGCGAGATCGAACGACGAACCGTCACCGACAGGCTGTTTTCATACCCATCTGGAGACCGACGGAATGCCCACCTCTCAGGCCCGCGTGCAGACCACCGAGGCGAGCCGCTACCTGCAGCAGCTCTGCCGGCACTGGAGCCACAAGTTCAAGGTCGAGGCGACCCCCGTTCACGGCACCGTGCCCTTCGGCGAGGACCGCGTCTGCACCTTCGATGCCGAGCCCGACGCCCTGGTGATGCGCATCGACAGCTCCGACCCGGTCAACCTTACCCGGCTGGAGAACGTCGTGGCCGACCACCTCGCCCGCTTCGCCTTCCGCGAGAGCCTCGGCGACATCCGCTGGTCGCGCGCCGCCTGAGGGACCGCGCGGCGCGATCACGCCGACCCGTCCGGACGCCGGCCCGGGCGGGCTGCCCGATCCCGCCCGAAGCGCGGCAGTGGCGCACCACTTGCACGCGAACCCGGCTTGCGGCCAGATCGGGCGCCGCCGCGACCGGGATCGATTGATGAAGCGACGCACCCTGCTGACAGGCGCCGGAGCCCTGATGGCCGGCGCCCTCGCCAAGCCGGCACTGGTCCGCGCGGCCTCGGCGACGACCCTGCGGTTCGTGCCCTACGCGGACTTGGCGCTTCTCGACCCGATCATCACCACCAACTACGTCACGCGCACCCACGCGCTGATGATCTTCGACACCCTCTACAGCCTCGACACCGCCTACCGCGCCCAACCGCAGATGGTGGCGGGGCACGAGGTCGCGTCCGACGGCCTCACGTGGCGCCTGACCCTGCGGGACGGCCTGCGCTTCCACGACGGGACGCCGGTCCTCGGCCGCGACGTCGTGGCGAGCCTGAAGCGCTGGGCGCAGCGCGATGCCTACGGCGGGGCCCTGTTCGCGACCGTGGATGAACTCACGGCGCCCACCGACACGGTCGTGCAGTTCCGCCTGAAGCGGCCCTTCCCGCTCCTGCCGGACGCCCTGGCCAAACCGACTTCCTACGTCCCGGTGATCATGCCGGAGCGCCTGAGCGCGACACCCGCGACGCAGCCGGTGCCGGAGATGGTCGGCAGCGGCCCGTTCCGCTTCGCCGCCGACGAGCGGGTCCCGGGTTCGCTCAACGTCTACCGCCGGTTCGAGGCCTATCGACCGCGCGCCGACGGCACGCCGAGCTTCACGGCCGGACCGCGGATCGCGCATTTCGACCGCGTCGAGTGGCGCACGATCCCCGACGGCGCGACCGCGGCCGGCGCCCTGCGCTCGGGCGAGATCGACTGGTGGGAGCAGCCGCTCGTCGACCTCGTGCCGGACCTGAGCCGCCAGCCCGCCGTGCGCTTGGATCTGGTGGAGACCGCCGGGCTGATCGGCCAGATCCGCCTCAACCATACCCTGCCGCCCTTCGACAATCCCGCGATCAGCCGGGCGCTCCTCGCGGCCGTCGACCAGACCGAGATGATGGACGCCGTCGCCGGCAGCGACCCGGCGATCCGGCGCGGGCCCGTCGGCATCTTCACGTCCGGCGGACCGATGGCGTCGTCGGCCGGCATGGAGGCGCTGACCGGCCCCCGCGACCTCGCCGCCGCGAAACGGGCTCTGGCGGCGGCGGGCTACAAGGGCGAGCGCGTCGTGCTGCTCTCCGGGACCGACGTGCCGCGGATCAACGCGATCTGCGAGGTGATGGCCGATGCCTGCCGGAAGATCGGGATGAACCTCGACGTCGTCGCCACCGACTGGGGGACGGTCAACCAGCGTATCCTGAACGCCAAGCCCCTGGACCAGGGGGGCTGGTCGATGTTCGGCATCTTCTCCGGCGGGCTCGACCACCTCTCGCCGGCCTACCATCTGGCCGCCCGCGGGAACGGCCGGGCCGGCGTGCCGAGCTGGCTGACGGACGCGCCCCTGGAGGAGCTGCGCGGCGCGTGGTTCGACGCGCCGGACCTTGACGCCCAGAAGGCCCTGGCGGCGCGGATCCAGGCGCGGGCGCTGGAGGTCGGCGCCTACCTGCCCTGCGGCCAGTATTTCCAGCCGACCGCCTACCGGCGGGACCTCGAAGGCATGCTGACCGGGCTGCCGCTGTTCTGGAATCTGCGCCGGTCGGCCTGACCGGGCAGTTGCGGGCTCACCCGACGCTCATCAGGCTGGCATTCCCGCCGGCCGCCGCGGTGTTAATCGTGGTGGTGACCTCCTCCACCAGACCGGCCGGATCGTAGAGGTCGCCGGCCGCCAGCGCCTCCGGGCAGCGGGCCTGGATCGGTAGGATCGCGCCGTCGCGCGCCGCGACGGCCCTGTTCACGGCCCTCAGGGCAGCGGCGTCGCCCGCGAACAGAACGCCGTCGATATCGCCCGCGCGCCCGAGATCCGGGGCCCGGGCGACCCGCGCGGCGCACGTCGCCGGCAGATCGTCCAGGGCCGGCCCGCGCCCCTCCGGCCCGACGACGACCGCCGCGTTGCCGGTGCCGAGGATCGCACCGAGCTGGAGAAGGAGCGCCGTCTCGGACGCGGCGACGGCCGCGATCCGTCCCCGGGGACGCAGCGCGTACAGGTTGCGCTCCCCCACGGGACCGGCCAGAGCGGTCGCACCCCGGCCGGGATAGCGGACGGATTCGAGCCTGTCCGCGAGGTCGTGGCGGTGCCGCGACCGCAACCACGCCGTAAAGGGATGGAGCGCCCCGTCGTCGGCGGGCAACCCGTCGCGGGTGGCGGCGGGCGACCGCCGCAGCAGGCGGCCAAGGGCCAGCGGGCCGCCGGCCTTCGGGCCCGTCCCCGACAGCCCGGAGCCGCCGAAGGGCTGCACGCCGACGACCGCACCGATGATGTTGCGGTTCACGTAGCGGTTGCCGGCCCGCACGCGGCCGAGGACGTGATCGATGGTCTCGTCGATGCGGCTGTGCAGCCCGAAGGTGAGTCCGTAGCCGGTCGCGTCGATCGCCGCGAGGAGCGCGTCGAGGGCGTCGCGGCGATAGCGCAGCACGTGCAGCACCGGCCCGAACACCTCCTGCTCGACATCGGCGACGGCCCCGATCTCGATCAGGGTCGGCGGCATGAAGGTCCCGGCGTCGGCTTCGGGCGGCAGGGGGAACTGCGCCACCGGGAAGCCTCGCGCGCGCATGTGCGCCACGTGGCCGATGATCCGATCGGCGGCCTCGGCGGTGATGACCGGCCCGACGTCGACGGCGAGGCGCCGCGGATCGCCCACCCGCAACTCCCGGAGGGCGCCTTTCAGCATGTGCAGCGTCCGGTCGGCGATCTCCTCCTGCAGGCACAGGATCCGGAGCGCGGAGCAGCGCTGGCCCGCGGAATCGAAGGCCGAGGCGATCACGTCGGCCACCACCTGCTCGGCGAGCGCCGAGGAATCGACCACGAGGGCGTTCTGGCCGCCGGTCTCGGCCAGGAACGGCACCGGCTCGTCGAAGCGGTTCAGTCGCTCCGCCAGAGCGCGCTGGATGCCCTTGGCCACGGCCGTCGATCCGGTGAACATCACGCCCTGCACGCGCGGATCCTCGACCAGGGCGGCGCCGACCCTGCCGTCGCCCGGCAGGAGGTGCAGCGCCTCCGCGGGGATCCCGGCCGCGTGCAGCGCGCGGACGGCAGCCGCCGCGATCAGGGGCGTCTCCTCGGCGGGTTTCGCCAGGACCGTGTTGCCCGCCGCCAGGGCGGCCGCGACCTGACCGACGAAGATCGCCAGCGGGAAATTCCACGGCGCGATGCAGGCGACCGGGCCGAGCGGCGCGTGCGCGTTCCCGAGAGTCCGCTCGGCCTCGGCGGCGTCGTAGCGGAGGAAGTCGACCGCCTCGCGGATCTCCGCGACGGCGCTCGCGCAGGTCTTGCCTGCCTCACGCACGACGAGCCCGATCAGCGTCGGCATCTGCGCCTCGAGGGCGTCGGCGGCCCGCCGCAGGCAGGCGGCGCGCTCTGTGGCTGGCGTCGCCGCCCAGCCGGCCGCGCCCGCCTCCGCCCGCGCCACGGCGATCGCCACGGTCCCGGCCGTCGCCGGCCGGTCGTATCCCACGATGTCCCGGCGGTCGGCGGGATTGCGCACGGGTTCGTCGGCCGCCGCGGCATCCGCGCCCGACGGCACCGCCCGCCACGCGGTGCGGCCGCTCGCCGCCAACCCGTCCCACAGGCTGGCGAGGGCCGCCTCGTCGGCGAGGTCGAGCCCGGCCGCGTTCGCGCGGCCCGGGCCGTAGAGGTCCCGGGGCGCCGCGATTCGCGGATGGGGCGCGCCAAGATCCGGCTCGGCCTCGACGACGGCGACGGGGTCGGCGATCAGGTCCGCCACCGGCACGGCCTCGTCGGCGACCCGGTTGACGAAGGACGTGTTGGCCCCGTTCTCCAGGAGGCGCCGCACCAGGTAGGCGAGCAGGGTCTCGTGCGTGCCCACCGGTGCGTAGATGCGGCAGGGCCGCTGCAGATCGGCGTCGGCCATCACGGCCTCGTAGAGCGGTTCGCCCATACCGTGCAGGCACTGGAACTCGTACTGGCCGAGCCGGAAATCCGGGCCGGCCATCGCGACGATGCTCGCCAGTGTCTGGGCGTTGTGGGTGGCGAATTGCGGGAAGACCGCGTCGGGCGCGGCGAGCAGCCGCCGCGCGCAGGCGAGGTACGAGACGTCGGTGTGGACTTTCCGGGTGAAGACCGGGAAGTCCGAAAGACCGTCGACCTGCGCCCGCTTGATCTCGCTGTCCCAGTAGGCGCCCTTCACGAGCCGCACCATCAGCCGGCGCCGGCACCGCCGGGCGAGGTCGATCAGCACGTCGATGACGAAGGGGCAGCGCTTGCCGTAGGCCTGGACCACGAAGCCGAGCCCGTCCCAGCCGGCGAGTTCGGGGTCGGCGGCGAGCCGCTCAAGGATGTCGAGCGACAGGTCGAGGCGGTCGGCCTCCTCGGCGTCGATGTTGAGGCCGATGCCGTGGCCCATGGCGCGGCGGGCCAAGTCCAGCACGCGGGGATAGAGCTCGGCCAGGACCCGGTCGCGCTGCGCGCGGACGTAGCGGGGGTGGAGCGCCGACAGCTTGATCGAGATGCCGGGGCCGAGGAGCACGCCGCGGCCGGCCGATGCCGCGCCGATCGCCGCGATGGCCTCCGCGTAGGCGCGGCGGAAGCGCTCGGCGTCCTCGGCGGTCACGGCGGCCTCGCCGAGCATGTCGTACGAGTAGGTGAAGCCCTTCGCCTCGAGCGGCGCCGCGTGCCGCAGGGCCTCGGCGATGGTCCGCCCCGCCACGAACTGCTCGCCCATCATCCGCATGGCGAGGTCGACGCCTTTGCGGATCACCGGCTCGCCGCCGCGGGCGATCAGCCGGGTGAGCGCGGCGGAGAGGCCGGCCTCGTCCCGGGTCGCCGTCAGCTTGCCGGTCACGAGCAGGCCCCAGGTCGCCGCGTTGACGAAGGGCGACGGACTGTGCCCGAGATGGGCCGCCCAGTCGCCGCCCGCGATCTTGTCGCGGATCAGCGCGTCCCGCGTCGCCGCGTCGGGGATGCGCAGCAGCGCCTCGGCGAGGCACATCAGCGCCACGCCTTCCTGGCTGGACAGCGCGTATTCGTGGATCAGACCCTCGACGCCGCCGCGTCGGCCCTGCCGCCGCAGGCTCTCGACGAGGCGCCGCGCGTGCTCGGCGACGCGCCGAGCGGCATCGGGCGGCAGGCGCGCCTCGGCGAGGAGCGCCGCCACGCAATCCGCTTCGGGCCGCCGGCAGGCCGCGATCACCGCCTGCCGCAGGGGCGAGCGGTCCGCCAGGGCGGGCGCGAACAGGCCGAACGGCTCGCTGGCCCCGACGGCTGCGTCGTCGAGAACGCCGGATCCGGACATGGGCCGCCCCTCGGACACGGCCCGGTGACACCGCGCCGTCGCGGCCTCACGCTACACCGTTCAGGACACGCGTCGAGGCCTGAGACGCGCGGGGCGATCCCGTCACTTGGGGGCTCGCGCGTGCGCAGCCTCCAGCGCGACGGCCAGGAGCGGCTGGGCGCCCTCCCGGCGCAGGGCTGCTACGGGAATCACCACCGGATCGGCGCAGGCCTGGACGACGTGCGCGAGGTCGAATTGCACCGCCAGGCCGCCGGCCTTGGCATCGAGCCACGCCATCATGGCCGGCGGCTGCCCGTCGTAGGTCTCGGCGACGGCCTCGCGGCACTCCTTGTCCGCGTCGTCCGCCTTCGGATCGCCCGTCTTCAGGCGATAGCCCGCGAGATAGAGGGCGTGCAGTTTCCCGGACGCGAGCGTCACCATCTTGGTCCCGCCCGGGCCCTCCGCCAGGGCGAGCTTCCCGGTCAGGGAAGCGGGCAGCAGGGTTGTCCAATCCACCGGGGCGCCGGTGGTGAGGTCGTAGACGATCGACATCGTGTTGCTGCTCGGGTGCGCGCCGCCGCAGAACCAGCTGTCGGAGATGACGTAGCTCAGGAAGCGCGGTCCGCGCATCGGTGCCTGGACGGAGCGCTCCCAGGAGCTGTTCTTCCCGCCCTGGGCCCTGCACGCCTGCTCGGCCTTGAGCGCCCGCGCATCGAGACGCTTCAACGCCGCGTTGATCCGCCGCTCGGCCTCGTCCGCCGGCGCGGCGATCTGCGGCATGGCGGCGATGCCGGGGCGCGCGTCGGACGACGCCACCAGGGTCACGGGCCCGTCGGCGGCCCAGGCGGGCGCGGTCAGGCTCAGGAGCACGGCGCCCCAGCCGCCGACCCTGCGGCGGGCTCGGCGCCCGCGCAGCGGGAAATCACGCTGGTACATCGGGCCTCGGCTCCTGTTGGGGCGGGACGGCGAGTTTCCGGTCCCCACCGCGGGACAATCGGATCGACGCAGCCCTAGCATCCGGCGCGGCGACGCGGCGCGCGCTTTGACACAGGCCGAAGCGGTGTCAGAACCCCGGGATGACCGCGATCCTGATCTACGGCGCCACCGGCTATACCGGGCAGCTCCTGGCCGCGCACGCCGTCGCGCAGGGGCTGCGCCCGATCCTGGCGGGGCGCGATCCGGACAAGTTGCGGCCGCTGGCGGCCCGGCTGGGCCTGGAGATGCGGTCCGCGCGCCTCGACGACCGCGCAGGTCTGCGCGCGGCGCTCGCGGGCGTGGCGGCGGTGATCCACGCGGCCGGCCCGTTCTCGCGGACGGCGCGGCCGATGGTCGAGGCCTGCCTCGCGGCCGGCGCGCACTACGTCGACATCACCGGCGAGATCGCGGTACTGGAGGCTCTCGCGGCCAAGGATGCAGAGGCGAAGGCCGCCGGCATCGTCTTCCTGCCGGCGGCGGGCTTCGACGTGGTGCCGAGCGACTGCCTCGCGGCCCACGTGGCCGGGCGACTGCCCGGGGCGACGCACCTGCGCATCTCCATCGGTGGATTCGGCGGCTTCAGCCGCGGCACGGCCCGCACCATGGTGGAGGGCATCGCCTGGGGCACGCGGGTGCGCCGGGACGGGCGCATCGTCGAACTGCCGAGCCCGCCGCGGTCCACCGCCGATTTCGGCGCCGGACCGCGCCGGACCGTCGGGCTCGGCTGGGGCGACGTGTCGAGCGCCTGGTACTCGACCGGCGTCCCGAACATCGATGTCTACTTCGAGGCCTTCCCCGCCATGGCGGCGGCGGCCGGCCTGCCCGCCGGCATCCGGCGCATCATCGCGGGCGGCACCGCGCAGCGCCTGATCAACCGCGGCATCGACCGGCTGCCCGCCGGTCCCTCCGCAACGGCGCGCGAGAAGGCCCGCAGCACGTTCCTGGCGGAGGCCTGGGACGGCGCAGGGCGGGAGGCGGCGAGCCGGATGGAGACGCCCGAAGGCTACACGCTCACGGCCGCGACGGCCCTGGAGGTCGCCCGCCGCCTCGCCTCGGGCGCGGTGCCGGCGGGCTTCCACACGCCGGTGACGGCCTTCGGGCCGGACTTCATCCTGAATTTCCCGGGCGTGGTGCGAACGGACCTTTGAGATGCGGCCTGCTCGGTGATCGCCCTGACCGTCGCTGCGCTCGCAACGACGGCGGAGCGCACGCCCGGGCCCCTCACACGGTCGCGCCGATCTGCCAGGGCGCGAATTCCGACGAGCCGAAATCGAACTGCTCGCTCTTCGTCCGCTCGCCGCCGGCGACCCGCAGGATCAGGTCGAAGATCCGGCGCCCAGCCTGCTCCACGCTCTCTTCACCGTCGAGGATCGTGCCGCAATTGACGTCCATGTCCTCCTCGAGCCGCCGGTACATGGCGGAGTTGGTGGCGATTTTGATCGAGGGCGACGGCTTGCAGCCGAACACGGAGCCGCGTCCCGTGGTGAAGCAGACGAGGTTCGCCCCGCCCGCGACCTGCCCGGTCGCCGAGACCGGGTCGTAGCCGGGCGTGTCCATAAACACGAAGCCCTTGGCGGTGACGGGATCAGCGTAGCGCAGCACGTCCACGAGGTTGGTGCTGCCGGCCTTCGCCATGGCGCCGAGCGACTTCTCCAGGATCGTCGTCAGGCCGCCGGCCTTGTTGCCCGGCGACGGGTTGGCGTCGATCTCCGAGCCCTCCTTGCGGGTGTACTCCTCCCACCAGTGCATCAGGTCGACGAGCTTCTGGCCGACTTCCGGACTGACGGCGCGGCGGGTGAACAGGTGCTCGGCGCCGTAGGTCTCGGTGGTCTCCGACAGGATCACCGTGCCGCCGTTCCGCACCACGAGGTCGCTGGCGATTCCCAGAGCCGGGTTGGCCGAGACTCCGGAATAGCCGTCCGAGCCGCCGCATTGCAGGGCGACGATCAGCTCGCTCGCCGGCACCGGCTCGCGGCGGACCACGTTCGCCTCGGCCAGGATGTCCTTCACGAACGCGATGCCGGCCTCGACGGTCTTCCGTGTGCCGCCGAGGCTCTGGATGTTCATGCTGCGGATCCGGTCGCCGAGCCCCTGCTCCTCCAAGAAGGCGCCGATCTGGTTCACCTCGCAGCCGAGCCCGATCATCACGATGTGGGAGAAGTTGACGTGCCGCGCGTAGCCCGCGAGCGTCCGGCGCAGGAGCCGCAGCGGCTCGCCCATCGCCATGCCGCAGCCGGTCTTGTGGGTCAGCGCCACGACACCGTCGACGTTGGGATAGGGAGCGAGCGGGTCGAGGCCGAGGATCGGGTGCCGCCGGAACGCGTCGGCGATCAGGTCGGCGACGTGCGCGCTGCAATTCACCGAGGTGAGGATGCCCACGTAGTTGCGCGTCGCCACGCGCCCGTCGGGGCGGCGGATGCCCTGGAAGGTC
The DNA here is from genome assembly GCF_000974725.1 of Methylobacterium sp. ME121. Taxonomy (NCBI): domain Bacteria; kingdom Pseudomonadati; phylum Pseudomonadota; class Alphaproteobacteria; order Hyphomicrobiales; family Methylobacteriaceae; genus Methylobacterium; species Methylobacterium sp. ME121. Next base: position 157,138 of record NZ_BBUX01000003.1, on the reverse strand, counting down.
GCGGGCGGCGTCACCAGATGGGTCGGCCTCGCGTCGACCCCGAACGCGTAGTCCCGGGCGAACTCGCCCATCCCGAGATTGTGGACGTGGACGTGGCGGCCGGCCGCGATGTCGTCCTTGGCGAAGCCGATGATCTGTCCGTACTTGGTCACCGGCTCGCCAGCGCGATGGGCCCGGACCGCGACCTTGTGGCCGGCCGGGATCCGCTCCGCCGCCGCGACGCCGTCGGCGACCGGCATTCCCGGCTCGATGGCGCCGCGGGCCACGGCGACACCATCGGCCGGCCGAAGGGTGATCACGGGGTAGGTCGACATCGGTCTCTCCTCGGATTCGATCGGGCCGCTCGCCGTCACCGCGCCGCCTCGGGGCGCAGAGCCGGGGCGCGGGCGTCGCGGACCGGCAGCGGCGCAATCTCGCCGACCACGAACAGGTAGATGAAGGCGCCCAGCAGGCAGAACCCGCCGGCCACGATCAGGGGGATCACGAACGAGCCCTGGGTGACGGTCAGCATGACGCCCGTGAAGGTCGTCGTCACGATCCCGGCGACGTTCGACGCGAAGTTCTGGATGCCGCCGATCGAGGCCACGTGGGCCGGGGTCGGCGCCACGTCGCCGGGCAGTGCCCAGATCGACGCGGCCGTGAAGGCGAGGCTGCCGTAGGCGACCGCGAAGCACAGCAGCGCCACGTAGACGTTCGGCGCGATGATCGACAGGGTGATCACCGACGACATCAGCATGCCGCCGACGAGGCAGGTCTTGCGGGCCGCCGTGAGGCTCCAGCCGCGGCGGTAGAGGGCGTCCGACGCGAAGCCGCCGAGCCAGCCCGCGGGGATCGACGCCAGGGCCGGCAGGCTGCCGAGCGTGCCGAGCTCCGCCAGCGAGAAGCCCCGCGCTTTGACCAGGTAGGTCGGGAACCACGTGATGAAGAAGTAGATCACGAAGTTCAGGCAGAAGAATCCCGCCATCATGCCCCAGACCGTGCGGTAGCGGAACAGCGACAGCCACGGCACCTGGTTCTGGGCGTCGGCGGCGTCGACGGTCTTCGGCCGCTCCTGCGCGGCCCGGAGCCGGGCGAGCTCCTCCGGCGAGACCTTCGGGTGGTTCTCGGGCTCGCGGTAGAGCCACATCCAGAACACAGCCCAGGCGAAGCCCAGCACACCGGTGACGACGAAGGATTCCCGCCAGCCCAGCGTCGCGATGACCCAGGACACCAGCGGGATCGCCAGCGCCGAGCCCACCCGCGAGCCGCTGTCGAAGATACTGCTGGCGAAGCTCCGCTCGCTGCGCGGGAACCACGAGGCCGCGACCTTGGCGAAGGACGGGTAGGCCCCGGCCTCGCCGATGCCGAGCAGCATGCGCAGGCCGAGCAGCGACAGGAAGCCCCGTCCGACCGCGGTCAGCGCCGTGCAGGCCGACCACCAGACCACCGCGACCACGAGCGAGAGCCGCGCGCCGACCCGGTCGGCCACGTAGCCGAAAGGCAGCTGCATGATCGCGTAGGTCCAGAAGAAGCCCGACAGGATCAGTCCCATGTCGGTGGCGTCGAGCCCCAGCTCCTTGGACATGGAGGGCGCGGCGACCGCCAGATTGGCGCGGTCGATGTAGTTGATGGCGTTGGCGGCCATGCAGAGGCCGATCATGAGCCAGCGCAGGCGAGGCATCGTGGGCTCCTCCCGTCTTCCGGGGATGGCGTCCCCGGTCCGTGCGGCGCCCCCGTTGGGGCCGAGGGTCGCCGCCGAGCGTGGTGTCGTGCCGGCCCTCGTCCGGCTCAGGTGCGGTAGGCGTTGCCGTCGAGGCCGTGCGGCCGGCCGGCGGCGAGCAGGGTCTCCCAGACGGGCTCCGGCAGCGGCACGCCCTCGGCGAGGCGCTCGGCGCGCATGCGCCGCTCCGGCTCGCCGGGCAGCAGGACCTCGGCGCCCGGCATCGGCTTGGCGCTCTTGAAGAAGTCGAGATAGGCCCGCGTCTCGACCGCGAGGGCATCCTCGGTGCCGAGGGCGGTCGGCGTGACGTAGATCGACAGCATGCCGTTGCAGATCCGCCGCTGCCCGGGGCCGGCCGTGCCGGAGCCGGTGAGCGCGCCGGCGAGGAGCTCGCACATCAGCGCGAGGCCGGAGCCCTTGTGCTCGCCGAAGGCCCGGATCGCCCCGGCGCCGCGCTGGTTGTCGCGCTCGACGCCCTCCAGCGGGCCGAACAGGGTCGCAGGGTCGGCGCTGAGGCGGCCGTCCGGCTCGATCAGCGCGCCCTCGGGCAGCGGCTTGCCGCCCCGGGAGGCGACGAGCACCTTGCCCTCGGCGACCAGCGACGTGGCGAAATCGAGGATGATCGGGTCGCCTTCCGGGACCGGGAAGCCGGCCGCGAAGGGGGCCGTCGAGAATCGGCGCTCCACGGATCCGAAGGGTGCCACGAGGAGGCTCCCCGCCACGTTGACGAAGTGCACCGAGACGAGCCCCGCCGCCGCCGCCCGCTCGGCCCACTCGCCGATCCGGCCGATATGCCCGGCGTGCCGCAGGGCGATGATCGCGACGCCGTTCTCCCGCGCCTTGGCGATCCCGAGATCGGTGGCGAAGGGGCCGGCCGTCTGCCCGAACCCGTAATGCGCGTCCACGAGGGCGAAGTTCGGCGCGTCGGTGACGATCTCGGGCGTGCGGCCGGCCTCGACCTCGCCCGCGCGCAGCCACTCGACGTAGCGGGTGACACGGACGACGCCGTGACTGTCGTGGCCGGTGAGGTTCGCCGCCACCAGGAAGCGGCCGATCCGCTCGGCCTCCGGCTCGGCGCAGCCCTCGCGCACGAAAATGTCCCGCACGTAGGCGGTCAGCCTGTCGGCCGGAATCCGCATCCCGTCTCTCCCTCGCCGCGCTTCACCGAGCGCGTGCGGGATGAACCTAGCGTCCTCGCACGTGCAGGGCGAGCACCGGCGGGTGACGGCGGCCGCCACCTGTCGTCCCCACGGAACCGGTCACGGCCCGGACGGGGCGGGCCCGGGCGGATCGCCGTAGGGGAAGAAGTCGGCGGCCCGCATGTGCGCGTAGGCGAGGTGATCGAGCCGCACCGTGCCGAGGAACGGTTCCGGCGGCTCCACCAGCAGGATCGTGCGGGCGTAGCCGCCGTCGTCGAAGCCGCGCCGGAAATGCACCCGCGATTTGATCGCCACGATGTCGAAATCCGCCGGCTCCAGGCCGAGACGCCACAGCTCGTCGGGCTCGACGATCTGCGCGAGCTGCGGGCTCAACACAAGGACGTTGCCGGCCCCGAACGCGACGCAGATCCACGTACCGCCGCCGCCGCTGCCGGCGACGCCCGGCTCCGGCGCCTCGACCACGCGCAGCACGGTTCCGGCGATCCGCACCGGATCGCCCGCGGACGGGTCACCGCCGCCGCCGACCGGCGCGTCGAACGGGTCGCCCGCCGCGAAGGTCCCCGCCGCCGCGATGTCGGGCGACGCCACGGTGGCGACCAGGGTGCGGGTGAGGCCCTGCCGGAGGATCTCGCGCAGCAGCCAAGTCGCCCGGCCGGACCGGTCGCTGTGGTCGGCGAGGACCACAGGGGCGGCGCCCTCCGCCACCGCCGCCCGGGCGAGCCGGACGCCGTCGGCGATCGTGTGGATCCGCGTCGCCTCGAGGAGCGCGCGCCGCCGCCGCCAAGCGAACTCTGCCACGTCCCGCGCCACCCGCTCGGCGAGGGCCGGGTCGTCATTGGTGATCGCCTGCACGGTCATCCCGGCGTCCGGGGCGTCGCCCCACGGAAAGCCGAAGTAGACGTTGACGTACACGTCCGGCTCGCGCGCCTCCCAGACGAGGGCCCGCTGCACGAGATCGGACCAGGGCGCTGCGCCGGTCCACTGCACCACGGTGGGCGAGAGGATGGGCACCTTGAAGGTCCGGTGCGCGGGCCGGAATTCGCCGCGCACGGCGCGCACCAGCATCCGGGCGGCGCGCTGCCCCTGGAGGTGGCCGTCGTAGTGCGGGAAGTACTTCACCGCGAAGGCCATGTCGGCGTGGTCGAGGAAGGCCGCATCCTCGTTGCCGTGAAGGTCGAAGGTCCCGACCAGGATCGCCCCCTCGCCCACCGCGGCGCGGACTTGCCGGGCGATGTCGGCCTCCGGCCGGGGGACGCCGCGCACCGCCATGGCGCCGTGCAGGGCGAGGTAGACGCCGTCGAACGGCCCCCGCGCCCGCAGCTCCTCCGCCATCCGCCCGAGGAAGTGCGCGTAGGCGTCGGCGGTGATCCAGCCCGAGGCGGTGCCGGTGCGCGGCCAGAGCGGCGAGGTGATCCCCACCAGCTCGACGCCGTCGTATTCCCGCGCCACCTGCACGAAGCCGCCCATGTATCCTTTGGGATCGGTGGCGAGGAGCGCGGCCCCGGCGGCCGGCGAGCCGGGATAGACGAAGTCGTCACGGGTCGTGTCGTTCGGCAGGAACGTCACGGTCTCGTGGGTGAACTGGAGGACGGCAAGGCGCATCGATGGTCGGCTCTCTGGGATCCGTGTGACGGTCAGGAGATCTCGCGCACCAGCTTGGCGACGAGCGAGCGGCCGAAAGCCGCGAAACTCTCGGCGGTCATCACGAAGGCGCCCTCTCCGCCGATGACGACGCTCCGGTAATACGCCGCGAGACCGCCCGCCGGGTTGGTGTGCTCCTTCAGGAAGGCCGGCATCCCCTCCGGCTCGGTGAGGATGACGATGCCGTTCACCGTGATGCCGGCCGCCACGGCCGCGTCGCGGGCCTCCGCGATGGGGCGCCCGGCATTGCCGGTGCCGTCGCCCGAGATGTCGATCACCCGACGGTCGGCGCGGAAGGGCGCCCGGGCCAGCAGGTCCGCGGCGAAACCGATGGCCGACCCGATGGCGGTGCGTCCGTAGAACGGCCGCGGCGCGGCGCGCAGGCGCGCCGCGAAGGCGGCAGCGTCCCGCGCCGAGGAAATCACCATCCAGTCGACCGCCACCTGCTGCTCGCCGGGCCCGGCCCAGTCGAACAGCACGACGCCGATGCGCCCGGTCGGGCCGTCGCCGATGGCGCGCAGCACGCGCGGATCACCGAAAGCCTCGGCGTAACCGCGGCGCTCGAGATCGAACCGGGCCTCGCTGATGCTGAGCGACACGTCCACCGCGAGGACGAGGAGGAGGTCGACGCTCGCATCCGCCGCGCGGGCGGGACGGCCGACCACCGACAGGGCGGCGAGCATCCCGGACAGGAACGGGCGTCGCCGCATGGCCGACCCTCGAACTCGGGCGCCCGCGCGGGACGGCGGGCAGCCACACCCATGCAACGAGCCTGCCGACCCGCCGGTTCGGACCGTCCGGCCGCACCGCGCGAAGGTTCCACCCGCGCAGCGCGGATCCGCGCCGCTTTCGGCCGCATCACACGCCGGAGCGCCCGCCCTACCTGCCGCGGATCGGGGCGCCGCCGGCGCCGCCAGCCAGAGTCAGTCGACATGCAGCGTCTTCGCCGAATCGGTCGCGCCATCGAGAACGGGATCGTCGGAGCCGTGACCGGGACGGTCGCCCTCGTCAGCCGGATGATCGACGGGCTGATCGGGCTGGTGGGTCGCCTGTCCGAGCGCCTCGACGCCAAGTTGGCGTCGCTCGCCGACGAGTCCCGGGCGCGCCACCGGCGCGAGGGCCGGCGGCAGATCGACCCGATCTCGCTAGAGTAGCGGGCGCGTACAGGCGTCAGAGCCCCGGGCCTTTGGCGGCGCCGAAGATGCGGCCCGGCTTGCCGTCGGCCGCACCCTGGAGAAGCACGACCCAGCTGTCCGCATCGGCGACGCGGGCCTGGATGTCGGGCACCTCGAAGCGGGCCGGCTGGCCCGTCCAGGGACCGAGGCGCTGCATGCCGCGGACGACGTTGACGTAGGTCGCCGTCCGGCCGCCATTCTCCCCGGCCTGGATCGCGATGGCGCGGCTGCGCAGCACGGGCACCAGCCAGACGTCGCCGCGGATCTCGGTCCTGGCCTCCGGGGCCGCCCCGACCTCCACCAGGATCCGGTCGCCCTTGGTCTCCCCGCGCACCGGCACCGGCAGCCCGCCGTGCTGGCAGGCATCGCGGATCAGGCGCTCCAGGGCCGGCCGGTCGGACCCGACGGCGAAGCCGTTGCCGTCGACCACCACCTGGGGCGTGAAGACCTGTCGGGCCCCGCGGCCCCGCGCGTAGGCGCGCTGACGCTCGGTCAGCGGACGCAGCGCCAGCGTGTCCTTCCAGCCGAGGTAGTCCCAGTAGGTCACCGGCAGGGTCAGGGCGATGACGCCGGGCTTGTGGGCGAGGTCGCGCAGGACCGGGTCGGCGGACCGGCAGGCGCCGCAGCCCTGGCTGGTGAAGAGTTCCACCACGGCGCGAACGGGCTCGGCCCGCGCCGGTATCGCGGCCAGCGTCGCGCAGGCAAGCAGCGCGGCGCGGAGCGCGCGGCGGTCGCGGGTCGGGGCGCGGTGCCGGGGCGTCATCGATCCATCAGACCGTCTGCGAAGCCGAAGGTGAAATCACGTTGGCTTGAGAGGCCTCTACCTTCGGTTGAAGTGGCGCCGGCGCAACTCTCGGCTTGGGCAGCATATCGGGCCGCCAGCGACGATGCATCCACAGCCACTGGCCCGGATTCTCCCGCACCCAGCCCTCGACGACGGCCGTCATCGCCTGCATCGCGCCGGCGACGTCAACGGTCCCGTCGGCGGCCCTGGGCAGGTCGAGGGGCGGCGTCAGGTCGAGGCGGAAGCGGCCCTCCGGCAGGCGCACGACGCGCACGCCGTGCACCGGGCAGTCATAGTGGCGGGCGAGCTTGGCCAGCAGCGGGTTGGCGAGGCACGGCCGGCCGAGAAATTCCACCACGACACCGCGTGTGAAGTGCTGGTCGATCAGCTGGCCGAGGTGGCCGCCGGTCTCGACCACGTCGCGCATGGCGAACACGGCACCCGGCGTGGAGGCGGCAAGGCCGCCCATCGTCCGGCGGCGGACCTCCTGGACGAGGCGCGCGGCCGCGGGATTGTTCGGCGGCCGGAATACCGCGGTGGCATCGAGGCCGAACTTGGCCGCGCAGATCGCCGGCAATTCCCAGTTCGCCAAGTGCGCCGAGAAGATCAGTCCCGGCCGGCCGTCGTCGCGCAGGGCGTAGAAGTGCTCGATCCCCGTGACCTCGGTTCGCAACGCGCCGGTGGCGGCGGGATCGTAATCGAACAGGGTGTCGAGGTGGGCGTACTCGGCCCCCGTCCGCCCGAGATTGTCCCAGGCCTCCAGGGCGATCCGCGTCCGCTCCGCCTCCGGCATGTCGGGGAAGGCCGCCCTGAGGTTCGCCATCGCGGTGCGGTGCGCCGGCAGGAGCGGGCCGAGGGTGCGCAGCAGCGCGGCGCCGAACGCCGTGGACCGCTCCGGCCCGAGCACGCGCGCCAGCAGTACCAGGGCGCGGATCACCGGAATCATCGCGAAGCCCGCGAGACGCGGGTACGACCGTTTGAGCAGGAGGGCGAGACGCAGCACGATCGATTCCAGGGATACGGTACGGGCGGCCCCCCAGCGACCCGTACGGCGACGTTTACGCCAAGTCTGTCGCGGCGCGAAATGCAGATCGCCGCCTACGGTCCGGTGTCGCGCCGTGCCGGTGTGCCGTGGCCGGCGCTACAGGCTGACGAGGATCTTGCCGAAGACCCGGCGCGATTCGAGTCGCTCCAGCCCCTGCGCGAAGTCCGCCAGCGGGTACACGGTATCGACAACCGGTCGAATACCCGCGTCCATCTTGGCGAGGGCCTGACCGATATTCGCGAGCGAGCAGCCGAACGAGCCGGTGATGCGGTACTGCTGCTGGAACAGCTGCATCAGGTTCATCGTCGCCGAGACGCCCGAGGTCGATCCGCAGGTCACGAGGCGACCGCCGCGCTTCAGGCAGAGCAGGGAGCCGTTCCAGGTGTCGGCGCCGACGTGCTCGAACACCACGTCGACGCCCTTGCGCTTCGTCAGCCGGCGGACCTCGCCCTCGAAACGCTCGGTGCGGTAGTTGATGACGTGGTCGGCGCCGAGTTCTGCCGCCTTACGGCCCTTCTCGTCGTCGCCGACCGTCGTGTAGACCGTGCAGCCGATCGCCTTGGCCATGCGGATCGCCGCGGTGCCGATTCCCGAGCCGCCGGCATGGACCAGGACGCTCTCGCCGGGCTCCAGGCGGGCGTTGTCGAACAGCATGTGCTGGACCGTGCCGAAGGCGATGCCCGCGCAGGCGGCGTCGGTGTCGCTGACGCCGTCCGGCACCTTCACGACGAGGCGGGCCGGCATGGTCACGAGCTCCCGGGCGAAGCCGTCGAGATGGAAGCCCATCACGCCGGACACGTCCTCGCAGAGGTTGTCGCGCCCCTCGCGGCAGGCCTTGCACCGGCCGCAGGTCATGGCGCCGTAGGGCACGACCCGGTCGCCCGCGACGAGGCCGGTGACGCCCGCCCCGACCGACTCGACGGTCCCGGCCGCCTCCGCGCCGACGATCAGCGGCATCTTCCGCTTGGCGAAGGCCATGCCGCGGAAGCCCCAGACGTCGATGAAGTTGAGGCCGACCGCGCGGATGCGGATCCGGACCTCGTCGGCCCCGGGCGCGGGCGGCGGCTCGATCTCGGTGAGGCGCAGGTCGCGGTCGCCGAACAGCTGGAGGGCTCGCATCGTGTCTCTCGTCACTCCGGCGCCAGATAGCGCCGCCGCGCCCACCCCAGGGCGCGTCCGGCCTTCACCCGGCACCACGTGGTGCGGCTCGGCGTGTCGTTGGTGCAGCCGAAGACCAGGGCGCGGGTCCGGATCTCGCCGACCTGCTCGGCGGACGGGTCCGGCTCGGCGCGGACGCTGAGCGGCTCGCCCGGCGGCAGGCCGGAGACCCGGTAGACCTGCGGCTCCGCCCGGGCGTGGCCCGGGGCCAGGAGAGCCGCGCCGCAGAGGGCGGCGGTGAGGGCGAGGCTGGCGCGCATCGTCAGGGTCGTCCGGTTCGGCGGCGCCACCGTCAGGTCCGGTGGACACCCATCATGGCGGTCAGGCCGCCATCGACGGGCAGCACGGTGCCGGTGATGTAGGATGCCCCCTCGCCCATCAGGAAGGCCGCCAGCGCCGCGACATCCTCGGGCCGGCCGAAGCGGCCGATCGGAATCTGGCGCTCCATGCCGTCCCGGTAGGCGGCGTAGCGCTCCATCATGGCGGTGTCGACGAAGCCCGGGGCGATCACGTTGACGGTCACGCCGCGCTTGGCCGTCTCCATCGCCAGGGTCCGACAATACGCGATGAGCGCGCCCTTGGTCGCCGCGTAGGCGGCGTTGCCGGCATTGGCCCGCAGGGCGGCGACGGACCCGATCGCCACGATGCGGCCCGCGCGCGCGCGGGTCATCTCCCGCACCAGCGCCTTGGCGAGGCGCGTCAGCGAGAAGAAATTGACCTGCATGGCGGCCTCGGCCCGCTCCTGATCGAGCATCGCCGCGAGGGCGTCGCAGGACTGGCCGGCATTGTGGACGAGGCCGTAATAGCCCGTCGCCTCGGCGGCCTCGCAGAACAGCTCCAGCCCCGCCCGGTCGGCGAGGTCGACGGCATGGGCCGCGAACGGCCGGTCCGGGTAGGTCACCCGAAGCTCGGCCAGCAGCACCTGCGCGGTCTCGGCCGAGGCGCGGTAGGTGAAGTCGACGCCGAGACCGGCACCCGCCAGGGCGCGGACGATCGCGGCGCCGATCCCGGACGCGCCGCCGGTCACGAGGACCCGGCGCGGTGTGACGGCGACGCTCACGCGGGCTCCGCGCCGAGGACCAGGCAGGTGTTCTGGCCGCCGAAGCCGAACGAGTTCGACAGCACGGTCCGCACCGGCAGGTCGCGGGCAGTCTCCACGATGTCGAGGGCGATGGTCGGGTCCGGCACCCGGTGGTTGATGGTCGGCGGGATGCGGCCGTGGCGGATCGTCAGCAGCGAGACCGCCGCCTCGATGGCGCCAGCCGCCGTCAGGGTGTGGCCGATCATCGACTTGTTGGAGGTGACCGGCAGGGCGGCAGCGCGGTCGCCGAACACCGCCGCGAGGCCCAGGGCCTCCATCTTGTCGTTCTCCGGCGTCGACGTGCCGTGCGCGTTCACCGTGTCGACCGCCTCGGCCGCCACGCCGGCATCGTCCAGACTCGCCCGGATCGCCGCGATGATCGGGGCGCCGTCGGGGCTGGAGCGGGTGCGGTGGAAGCCGTCGCCCTTCTCGCCGCAGCCGAGGACGTAGCCGAGGATCTCGGCGCCCCGGGCGACGGCGGCCTCGGCGTCCTCGAGCACGAGGGCGGCCGCGCCCTCGCCCATGACGAACCCGTCCCGGTCCTTCGAGAACGGCTTCGAGGCGGTCGCGGGGTCGTCGTTGCGGGTCGAGAGCGCGGAGAGCAGCGAGAAGCGGATCAGCGATTCCGGGTTCACCGAGCCGTCCGTGCCGATGCAGAGCGCCGCCGCGGTCTCGCCGCGCCGGATCGCCTCGACGCCGAGCTGGATCGCCGTGGCCCCCGACGAGCAGGCGGTCGAGAGCGAGATCGGGGAGCCCTTCGTGCCGAAGCGGTCGGCGATGCGGTCGGCGACCGTGCCGAAGATGAACAGGTCGTGCCAGGGATCGAAGCGGCGCGTCGCCGCCGCCCGCAGGAGACCGGCGTAGTCGACCGGACCGTCGCCGCCCGCGGCCTCGGCCAGGGCCTGGCGCTGGGGCCACTCCATCTCGACCGGTGGGACCGCGATGAACAGGGCGCCCGGGAAATCGCCCCTGGCGCCGATCCCGGCCTGCGCCACCGCCTCCTCGGCGGCGACGGCGGCGAACCGCTCGGACAGGAGCGGCGCGACGAGGGGGTCGGTGTCGAGGAAGTCCACCGTCCCGGCGATGCGCGTGCGCAGGTTGTCGGTCGGGAACCGCGCGATGGCGTGGATACCCGACCGGCCCTCGGTCATGGCCGCCCAGGTGTCGGCCTGTCCCTGACCGAGGGAGGAGACGACGCCGAGGCCGGTGACCGCGACGAGCGGCCGGCCCCTGGCGTCGCGGTAGGATCGCGCGCTCATGGAGCGGTCCTTACGGGATTTTCCGCCGCGGTACACCTCCGCGCGGGTGGTGCCGCGCGCGGGGCACCGCCGTGACGGCAGGGCGGCTCAGGCGCCCGGCGCGTTGGCGAGGCGGAGCACGGTCTGCAGCAGCACGTCGGCGCCGGCCGCGCAGTCGCCTTGCGTGGCGGATTCCGACTCGTTGTGGCTCACCCCGTCCTTGCACGGCACGAAGATCATCGCGGCCGGAACCTTCGCGGCGAGGTTGCAGGCGTCGTGGCCGGCGCCCGAGATGATCCGGCGGCGCGGATGCCCCAGGCTCTCGGCGGACGCGTCGATTGCCGCCACGACGGCGGGGTCGAACGGCACCGGCTCCTTCCGCCAGATCCGGGTCAGCGCGATCTCCAGGTGGCGCCGCGCCGCGATCTCGGCCGCCGCCTCACCGAGCGCCGCCTCCATCGCGTCCAGGGTCTCGGAACGCGGGTCGCGCACGTCCACCGTGAAGGCGACCCGGCCCGGCACGACGTTCCGGGAGGGCGCCAGGATCGCGGCCTCGCCGATCGTCGCCACCGCGGAGGGCGCGTGGCCCAGCGCGATCCGCTCAGCGGCCAGGGCGAATTCCGAGAGCGCGAGCAGCGCGTCGCGGCGGCGCGGCATCGGCGTCGTCCCGGCGTGGCTCTCGAAGCCGGTGATCACGCCGTCGAACCACATGATACCCTGGCCGCCCTCGACCACGCCGATGGTCTTGCCCTCGGCCTCCAGGATCGGACCCTGCTCGATGTGCAGCTCGACGAAGGCGCCGATCTCCCGGGTGCCCACGGCCTCGACGCCGCGATAGCCGATGGCGTCGAGGGCCTCCGCCACGGTGGTGCCGGCGGCGTCGCGCTTGGCCAGGATCTCGTCCGTGGTGAAGTCGCCCGCGTAGGCCGCCGAGGCCATCATGGCGGGGGCGAAGCGCGAGCCCTCCTCGTTGGTCCAGTTGACCACGAGGAGCGGCGCCTCGGTCTCGATCCCGGCATCGTTCAGGCTGCGCATCACCTCCAGCCCCGCCAGGACGCCCAGGACGCCGTCGAACTTGCCGCCGGTCGGCTGGGTGTCGAGGTGCGAGCCGAAGGCGATCGGCTTCCGGCTCATGTCCCGGCCCGGCCGCAGGGCGTACTGCGTGCCCAGGGCGTCGACCGACACGGTCAGCCCGGCCGCCTCGCAGGCCTCCCGGAACCAGTCGCGGACCTGGCCGTCCTCGGCCGAGAGCGTCAGGCGGTTGATGCCGCCGGCCGGCGTGCCGCCGAATTCCGCGGTCTCCAGGATCGTCGCCCAGAGGCGCGCACCGTTGGCGCGCAGGTTGTGGGTCTTGCTGAGGCTCATCTCGGCCATGCCGGTTCCTTTCACGGCGGGTCGCCGTGCGACGCAAACGTTATGGGGCGCCAGCCCCTTGGCAGCGCTCCCACCTCACAATTCCCGCGGCGAGCAACCGCGATGCCAACCGACCCGGTCAGGCCGGCGGTCGCCGCACCGGGTTGGCGCGCAGCAGAGCGATCGCGTCGACCCGGAGGGCGACGGCGATCTCGCCGAGGGCGCCCGCCTCGATGTTGCTGATCCCGTCCTGGTCGGCGACGTCCGCGGCGATCAGGAAGACGTTCTCGCGCTGGTTCGCGGGTCGCTCGGCGACCGCCGCGACGTGGCGCAGGTTCTCGGCCCGGCCGAGCCGGGTGCGGGCCCGGGCGATGCCCTCGTAGAGCTCCGTCTCCAGCATCAGCGCGTCGTAACCCTTCATCAGGACCGGGTCGGCCTTCAGGCCGTGCAGGGCCGCGTCGAATTCCGGGCCCGCGACCTCGCCGTCGGCCACGATGACGTTGGCGGCGGCCGAGACCGCCGCGAGCATCAGCGCCTTGTCACCGGCATAGGCCGTCACGGTACGGCCGACATGGCCGAAGAGGTCGCGCAGGAGGCTCATTCCGGAGGTTCGGCCGCGGAGTCGGGGTAGCTGCTGGGACGCGAGGGATAGCAGAGGACGACACGGAGGGAACCCGTCGCCGCGCGACCGGCCATATACGCGGGCGAAACCAGCGGCCAGACATCCTTCGGCAACATGGCCATGCGACTCGTGTGGGCGACCGCGTCCTCGAGCGCGGCCGACGGACCGCGGCCTCGACGATCCCCCCTCAGCCGAGTCCGCGCCCGTCGTCACGCCGCCGGAGCGATGTTCGGGTGCCCCCCAGGCCCGGACTTCGAGCCGGCGGCGGTCTCCGCCGCGAGATGATCGACCACTGCCGACAGCGCCGCGCGCTCCCGCGCGCCCGACCGGCGCGCGGCCGCGAAGACGGCCATCTGCCGGTCGGCGCTCGTCCCCTCCGCGACGATCCGCGACGCGTGCGCGCAGGCCGCGCCGCAGCCCAGGGCATCGGCATCCTCGGCGATGTCGGCGAGCAGGGCCTCGACCGCTGCGGCGACCGGCACGGCCCGGACCCGCGCCTCGTCGATGAGCGTCGCGCGGACGCCGTCACACTCGGCTCGCCAGAGATTCTCCAGGACGAAGCCGCGAGAGGCCGCGGTCAGGCCGGCATTGAGCCGCCTGTCCCCGACGACCCGGCGAACGAGGCAGCGGAACAGCGCGGCGATGCAGAGCGCGTCGTCGAGGCGCGCGCAGCTGTCGGCGATTCGCAGCTCCAGCGTCGGGTACTTCACGGACGCGCGCACGTGCCACCAGAGATAGCTGGCATCCGCGATGGCACCCGAGCGGGTCATCACGTCGACGTAGCGGGCGTAGTCGTCGGCATCGGCGAACAGCTCGGGCACGCCGGTGCGCGGCAGCTCGGCGTAGGCGCGCATCCGGTAGCCGGCGAGACCGGTCTGCTGCCCCTGCCAGAATGGTGACCCGGTCGAGAGCGCGAGCAGCACCGGCAGGTAGGGCAGCAGCCGGTTGATCAGCCCGATCCGTGCCGCGGGATCCGGCACCTCCACGTGGACGTGGAGGCCGCAGACGAGGTTGCGCCGGCCGAGCATCCGGAGGTCGGCCATGATGCCGTGATAGCGCGCCTTGTCGGTGGGCCGCTGGTCGCGCCACCGGGCGGTCGGATGCGTGCCCGCCGCGAAGGTCAGGATGCCCCGCTCGCCGCCGATCTCCGCTAGGCTCGCGCGCAGGCCCGCGAGATGCGCCCGCGCCTCCGCGAGGTCGGCGGTCGGCGGCGAGGCCACCTCCACCTGGCACTGGAGCTGCTCGCGCTCGGCATCGTCGAGGCGGGCCCGCACGGCGGCGTGGAAGGCGCGGAGGCCGGCGCGCGGTGTGCCGCGCGTGCGGGCATCGGCCAGGAAGAACTCCTCCTCGATGCCGAACCTGTAGGCGTGGGCCATCCGCGCTCCCTGCCCCGGACGGGCCGATCGTTGTCCGGCGAACGCCGCCGCACCGGCCGGGTTCCGGCCGGACCGGCGGCGCGAAAAGCCTCAGCGCCAGAAGGGCTTGACGTCGAGGAGCTCGGACCGCGCGTCCGCGGCCGCGTCCAGCAATTTCTGTGCCCCAGGATCGTCCGGACCCGGCATCGGCGGCCCCGACAGGCTCTCGGTCATCGTCCGGGCCGTCTCCAGATCGTTGAGCGCGCCGAGATGGTCCTGCAGGTCGGAGAGCGCGGCACCGAACTTCTCCTGCCGGCGGACAGCCTTCTTCTTCCGGTAGAGACCGGCGAAGAACTCCGCGCCGTATCGGAGCTTCTTGGCGGCGATCCGCGCCCGGTGCCGCGTGTGCGGATCGAGGTGCCGGAGGCCTCGGCCGCGCTTCTTCAGGCGCGCCCGCGCCTTGTCGAGGACCTGCGCGGCGAAGTGCCGTCCGTCGACGGCCGCGTCCGGCCCGGCTGCCCACGACCCCGCCTCGACCCAGCCGGCGAAGTCGATGATGAGCGCGCGCCACTGCGGGTTCTCCAGGGTCGCCGACACCGCGTCGTACGCGGTGGCGCGCTCCGCCTCCGCGCGAGCGCGCAACGCGTCGAGGCCGGGCTCGTCGGGGCGCTGCTCCGCGATGTCCGGCAGCGTGTCGCTCAGGAACACGTCGAGGTTGCGCGCGTGGCCGAAGGGCTCGGTGACGCGCTTGATCTCGTCATTGAAGGCCGCGGCCCGGGGATCGGTCTCCAGCATGGGTCCGAAGAGCGACAGCGCCGAGCGCAGGCGGCGCAGGGCGACGCGGATCTGGTGGAGCGCCTCGGGCGGCCGTCCCCCCTCCAGGAACGCGGTCTCATTGAGGCGCATGTGGCGCAGGCAGGCGCGTGCCACCCGGCGGAAGACCTCCCCGGCGCTCGCGCCCTCGGGCAGCTCCACCGGCTCGGCCTTCACGACGCCCGGCCCTTTCCCGTCGAGAAGCGCGTAGCCGACCGCGCTCTTGGCCTTCACGCCCAGGCGCAGCGGTACGGTCTCGGCCAGCTCCCGCGCCAGCGCGAACAGGTCTGCCGGCTCGCCGGACTGGAGTTCCAGCTCGAGTTCGCAGAGCGGCGCGTCGCCGGACGCGGTCTCGACCCTGCCCTCGTCGAGGGTGACGAGCACGCGAGACTCGCCCTGGATGACCGGAATCTCCCGACGCATCACGACGGTGGCGAACAGTCGCTCCAGCGGCGCGTCGGCCGCGCGCAGGACCGGCTCGGCGGCCGTGTCGGCCCAGGCCGCTGGCTCCGGCGTCTCGCCGGCGATCTCGGTCTCCCACTCGGCCCGATCGAACAGGCCGACGCCGCCGCTCCCGGCCTTCACGGTCTGGATGTGGCGGCCCCCCTTCCCGCGGACGCGCAGGGTCAGACCGGCCTCGCGGAGGGCGCGGTCGGGCGTGTCGTAGTAGGTCGTGACCAGGAGTTCGGGCTCGGTCGCCGACGCGTCCGTCAGCCGGGGATGGGACGCGAGCGCCGTCAGGTCCGGGCCGGCGCAGTCGAGCTTCAGCTCGACCTCGCGGGGCTCCTCCCCGGCGTTGCTATCGGTATCGCTCATACGCTCCTCTTCGTCGCCTGCCACCGCTAACGAGGCAGGGATGGGCTCCGGTTGCATCGGCTCCCATATCGCGCCGCGCGACACCGGCATCGGGGCGTGACCGTCCGACGCACCTGACTCAGCAAAGGGGGCCGCGTTCCCGTCGTCAAGCTGCGACGCCGCTGCTCCGCGCTGCAGATGGATGCTGCGCTGCGTTAAAATCGCGCTTTCCCAGAACGGCACGGCGTGGCAAGACAAATTGTCCACAATCGATCTGCCACGCAGCCCCGGCCCCGACCGCCCGGCGGCACACGGCGCCACGACGCGCCGGCGCGGCGGATTTCCCATCCGAGCGAGCGGTGCGCCCCTTGTGGACGGCGGCACCGTGGAGATGATCCGGTCGGTGGCTGCTTTGAAGACACTCCTCGTCGGCGTGATCGGGCACGTCGATCACGGCAAGACGGCGCTCGTCCGCGCGCTCACCGGCGTCGAGACCGACCGGCTCAAGGAGGAACGCGCCCGCGGCGTGTCCATCGTGCCGGGCTTCGCGCTGCTGACCTCCGGACAGGGCGAGATCGACCTCGTCGACCTGCCGGGCCACGAGCGGTTCGTCCGCGCCATGATCTCCGGCGCGACCGGGATGCGGGCCGTCCTGCTGGCGGTCGACGCCCACGAGGGCATCAAGCCGCAGACGGTCGAGCATCTCGAGATCGCGTCCCTGATCGGCGTGCGCCGCGGCGTGCTGGCGCTGACCAAGGCGGACCTCGCGACGCCCGAGACCGTAGCGGCCCGCGCCGCCGAGATCGCCGCCGCGGCCGCCCGGGCCGGGATCGAGGCCGGACCGGTCATCGCGACCTCGACCGTGACGGGCGACGGCCTGCCGGAGCTCGCGGCCGCCCTCTCGGCGCTTCTGGCCGAGACGGAGCCCGGCCGCGACGACGGCTTCCCCTACCTGCCGGTGGACCGGGTCTTCTCCCGGCCGGGTTTCGGCACCGTCGTGACCGGGACGCTGCGGCGCGGGCCGCTCGCGGTCGGCGACACCGTCGAGATTGCCCCCGGCGGCCGCACCGCGACCGTGCGCGGCCTGCAGATCCACGGGCGCGCGGTGGAGCGTGCCGAGCCGGGGCGGCGCACGGCGGTCGCCCTGCGCGGGATCGACCTCGACCAGATCGCCCGCGGGCAGGCGCTGTCGCTGCCGGGCCAGCTCGCGCCGAGCCCGTGGCTCGACGTGGCGATCACCGCGGCCGCGAGCCTGTCGGACGCGCTGGCGGGCGGCACGGCCTGTCGCCTGCTGTTCGGGACCACCGAGGTCGAGGCGCGGCTGCGGCTGCTCGACCGCGACGCCCTGGAGCCCGGGGCCAGCACCCGGGCGCAGCTCCATCTCGGCGAGCCGGTGGCGGTGCCGGCGCGGGAGCCGTTCGTGCTGCGGCTCGATTCGCCCTCCGTCACGGTGGCGGGCGGTCGGATCCTCGATCCGGCGAGCCGCCGCCGGCGGCGCCACGATCCCCGGGTCATGGCCGACCTGGCCGCCCTGGCGGCGGGCGGTCCCGCCGCCGCGATCACGGTCCGCCTCGGGCAGCTCGGCGCGGCCGGAGCGCCGCTCATCGACCTCGCCCGGATCGCCGGTGTGGCGCCGGACTGGGCCCGGCAGGTGCTCTCCGAAGGCGGCGCCCGGGCGATCGGCGACCGCTTCGTCGGGGCCGCGGCCTTCGAGGCGCTGCGTACCGGCACGCTGGCCGCCCTGGCGCACCACCACCGCGACTACCCGATGGAGCACGGCATCGCCCTCGAGCGCCTGTCCCGCGCCCTGGCGCTGCCCGAGGCGGTGACCGGCGCCGTCCTGCGCGACCTCGCGGCCGCCGGCGCAGTCGCCCAGGCGGCAGCCCTGTGGCGACGGGCCGAATTCGACCCCGCCCGCAACGAGAGCGAGGCCGCCCGCCGGCTGGAGCAGGTCTTCCGCCGCGCCGGCCTCAATCCGCCCGACGAGGCCGAGGCCATCGGCCGTGACGTGCGCCGCCGCGAGGCATTGACCTACCTCGTGGGGGCCGGCACGGTGATCCGCGCCGTCGACCGGGTCCAGCGCCGCGCCGTGCTGTTCCACCGGGAGGCGGTGGACAGCGCCAAGGCCCGCCTGATCGACGCCTTCCCGACGGCGCGGACGGCCGAGACCGGCTTCCTGGC
This sequence comes from Methylobacterium sp. ME121, assembly GCF_000974725.1. Taxonomy (NCBI): domain Bacteria; kingdom Pseudomonadati; phylum Pseudomonadota; class Alphaproteobacteria; order Hyphomicrobiales; family Methylobacteriaceae; genus Methylobacterium; species Methylobacterium sp. ME121. The sequence goes on along the minus strand of NZ_BBUX01000003.1, from coordinate 139,038 downwards.
CCGGGAGGCCGGCGCGACCCTCGGGATCTCGCGCAAGTTCTCAATCCCGTTGCTCGAGCATCTCGACGCCACGGGGTTCACCCGCCGGGCCGGAGATCGCCGGGTCATCGTCGCCCTCGAGACCGGGCGCGCGGGCCCGGACGCGGGCCGACGCGGCGCCCAGGACGGCGCGTCCCATTCGTGACAGGGCCGGGAATCACCGCACCGCGGCACACTCGCACCCGAGGCGCCCTTGAGCCGGTGTCTCCTCCACAGGGGAAAGGGGCGCGCCAGCGCGCTCAGCGCCGGCTCTAGTCATCCGCGCCGAACCAATCGCCGCGACCGGGCTCGTAGCACGTGTAGCCGATCAGGCAGTTCGGGTTGTCGCGGGTCGGCCGGAAGGCCCGCCGCGCGATCTCGGTGGGCTCGCAGAACGAGCGGTCGCGGACGAACCGGTCGTAGGTCATGCCGCCGGTCCCGAGGACGAGAGCGCCCCGGGCCTGGATGAGGCGGATCGTCTGCTGGCAGGTCATCGTCGTGCTGGACGGTCGCGTCTGAGCCGCGACCGGCGACGCGGCCAGGACCAGGGCCGCCGCAATCCGGGTCATCATCGCCTTCGCCTCCGCCATCGGTCCTGCGAACAACCCGGCGCGGCCGTCGCCCGCGCTGCGTCGGCTCGCCGCAAGGCGACGCGGCGGGCCCGGGCTAGTCCTCGAAGGCCTCGACGTGGACGGTCCCGGGCTCCTGGCGGCGGGCCCCCTCCTCGATCCGGGCGAGCTGCGCCTGCGCGCGGCCGCAGGGGAAGCCGTAGCGAGCGCGGACGCGATCGCTGGCGATGCCGAGGGCCAGACGGCTCAGGGCGACGAACTCGTCGAGGGGGTAGTCCTGCCCGACCGCGAGGTGGTCCTTGATCACCAGCGACGGCGAGTAGCAGGCCTCGCGGGTCCCGTCCGGCCACCGGATATGGAAGCGCATCTCAGGCATCGCGCGGGACCCGCAGCGTGTTCCAGGCCGCAGCCCCCGTGGCCGCCGCCATCAACGGCGCGTCCCCGGGCGCGAGTTCCGCGTAGGTCGGGAGGTGGCGCGCCGCGCAGGCGTCCCAGACATGCGCCCGGGCGACCTCGCGGCCGGCGTTGCGCAGTCGCGCCCGCCGGCTCGGGTCCAGGCTCGCCCGCATGGCGGCCGCGATGGCCTCTGTGTCCTCCGGATTCACCGACAGGGCTTCCCCCGGGGCGATGTACTCGGTGAAGGGCGGTCTTCCCGACACGATCACCGGCGTGCCGCAGGCCATGGCTTCCAGCACGCACAGGCCGTAGCCCTCCAACAGCGAGGGGAAGACCAGGGTGTCGGCGAGCCGGTAGAGGGCCGGCATGTCCGCCTGCGCCACGGCGCCGGTGCGGATCACCGGCCGGCCGGGGCCGACCTCGAGCCCCTCGCGCTCGAGGGCGGCGCAGCACCGGGCCTCGTACCCGGCATGATCGAGGGACGACGCGCCGCCGGCCACGACGAGCTGCGCGCCGGGCAAGCTCCGGCGCAGGGCCGCGAAGGCCTCGATGATCGCCAGCGCGTTCTTGCGCGCCTCGAAGCCGCCGACACCGAGGAAGACCGGGCCGCCGCCGAGGCCGAGGCGGCGACGGAGCGCGTCGTCCTCCGGCCCGGGATCGGGCGTGAAGGCGGCCGCGTCCACGCCGGTCCCGACCACGTCGGCCCGCGCGCCGTACTCGGCGGCCAGCGTCGCCGCCCAGGTCCGGCTGACACAGAGCAGGCGCCCGGCATCGAGGATCGCGCGCTCCTCCCACTGCGCCAGCCGCGGATCGGTGAACGTGTCGATGCGGTGGACCGTGCGCACGAAGCCCGGGATGAGCCGGCGGCGGGTCAGGGTCGCGAGCGCGTTCCCGCTGACGCGGCATTGGGCATGGAAGACGTCGAAGTCGCAGGCGGCGGGGGTCGAGAAATGCGCGAGGTAATCGGCGATCCGGGCGCCGACCAGCGCCGCGTCGGACCCCGCGGCCGGCTTGGCCGCGACCGAGATTACCGGACACTGCGCCGCGCGGAAGAAGCCGCCGCCGGTCGGATCGGGCGCGTGGACGACCGCCTCGTGCCCCAGCCTGCCCAGGGCCTCCCCGAGCGCCAGAGCGTGGACCACGCCGCCGCGCGGGTCGGTCGAGTGCGTGAGGATCGCGATGCGCAAGCAATCGACCATGGGACGGCGCGTGGAGCCCGCGGCCGGTCGGGGGACGCGCCGCGTCGCCCGACCGCGCGCTCCGCCGCCCTCTCGGAGACGCGTTTCGAAGCGTTCGCATGGTTCATGCCGAGTCGGCCGGGAGGCGCTCGAAAGCGCGGTCGCCGCGACTGGCGGCGCCGATGGGCCGGTCGATGTTGCCGGGAAACCTCGCGCAAGCCCCCCGCTCCCAACTAACGCCTAATTTTGTGTTACGAATTCAGTGTGTTTTCAAACTCTGCCTGGAACCGCTCTTTTCAGGGCCCTGTGTCAGATTGTATCTACCGCTCACGAGAGCCGGAGCCGTCGGTCCCGTGTCCAAGTCGCTGAACACTGTCTTTCCCGCCCGCAGGATGCTGCGCCGCCTCGGCTTGTTGGGCGCCCTCTTGGTTCTGCCGACCGCGGTGCTCGCCTACGCGGACCTGCTCCCCGAATCCCTGGATATGCTGGGCTTCGACCTGGGCGACAGCCCGGACCTGCCGCACGTCGCCCGCCAGATTGCCATCGGCGCCCCGCTCAAGATCGTGGCCTTCGGATCATCCTCGACGGAGGGCGTGGGTGCCTCGAGCCCGGCCAACGCCTACCCGGCCCGCCTCCAGATCGACCTCCGCAAGAAGCTGCACGGGCTGGACGTCGCGGTCATCAATCGCGGCATCGGCGGCGAGCACGTCGACGACATGCTGGCGCGGCTCGACCGCGACGTCATCGCGGCCGAGCCCCAGCTCGTCATCTGGCAGACCGGCAGCAACGACCCTCTGCGCGGTGTCTCGCTGGAGCATTTCCGCGAGGCCACCGTGTCGGCGATCCGCCGGATCCGGGATGCCGGCATCGACGTGGTGCTGATGGAGCCGCAATGGTGCCCGAAGCTCGAATCCACGCCGGGCGCCTCCCGCTTCCGCGACGCCGTGCGCAGCATCGGCGACGAGCTCGACGTGCCGGTGATCCGGCGGGCCGACCTGATGCACGGCTGGGTCCGCGAGGGTAAGCTGACGACCAAGCAGCTCTTCGCCGCCGACGGCCTGCACATGGCCGATCGCGGCTACGCACTCTTGGCCGAGGCCGCCGCGCAGTCGATCCTGCAGGATGCCGGCCCGCTGCGCAGCGCCCAGGCGGTCGCCGAGTAGGCGCCCGGGTCCCGGACCGGCTGGACTCGGCCGGCGAAGCTCCCCATCTCGGCGCGATCGAGAGCGGAGCCGAATCTTGAGCCAGGACGCATTCAGGTACGACGACCGGGGCGCCGTCCCCCAGATGCACGCGACCACCATCCTGATGGTCCGCAAGGGCGGTCGCGTCGTCATCGGCGGCGACGGTCAGGTCAGCCTCGGCCAGACCATCGTGAAGGGGAACGCCCGCAAGGTCCGGCGCCTCGCCAAGGGCGCGGTGATCGGCGGCTTCGCCGGCGCCACCGCGGACGCCTTCACGCTGTTCGAGCGCCTCGAAGCGAAGCTGGAGCAGTACCCCGGCCAGCTGACCCGGGCCTGCGTGGAACTGACCAAGGACTGGCGGACGGACCGCTACCTACGTCGCCTCGAGGCGATGATGCTCGTCGCCGACCGCGAAGTCAGCCTGCTCCTGTCGGGTTCCGGCGACGTGCTGGAGCCCGAGAGCGGCGTCATGGCCATCGGCTCCGGCGGCAATTACGCCCTAGCGGCCGCCAGGGCGCTGGAGGAGGGCGACCTCGACGCCGAGGCGATCGTCCGGCGGGCCATGGCGATCGCCGCCGAGATCTGCGTCTATACCAACGGCAACCTCGTCATCGAGGCGCTGGACGCCTGAGACCGGGCTCCGCGGGGCCGGGTCGCGCCGGCCCGACCGTCCTCGCCGCGGCGTCGCGCGCGCAAGGCGTTCCTCGCCGCGCCCGCCTGCCGTCGCTGGCGCTCGAAGCTCAGCAGCACAGCACGGCGCGTGTCCGGCTGACGGCAGCGCACCACAGCTTCCGCGCGAGCTGCACCGCGCGCGAATACGGTCCTGCACCGATTTTCGGGTCTGCCGCCACCCGTCTGTACCGGTAATGCGACCGTAGCGCCGACGAAGACCTTTACCGGTCAACACTCATCTGAGGTTGTAACCGCCGACGACAGAATAACGCCGGGCGCGCACAGAAATTTGATCGCGGGTGGCGCGCTCTCAACACCTTTCGTCAGAGCTGTCTACGGCGTTAATGCACAAAGTAAGACAAAATTTACATCGTATAAATTATTACTGACCGCAGGGAACGAGAACCGAATTCCCGAATGGGACCCTGAGGACTGACTATGCGCTCGATCAATGACGTCCGGATCGTAACGAAACTGACTGCCGCTTTCGGCACCTTGGCGGCGGTCACGGTCGGGATCAGCGTCATCGGATACACTCATCTTTCTTCGATCGAGCGCGTCAATCATCTGACGGAGCACTCGTATCAGGTCATCTCGGCCCTCGACGGCCTCACGCAGGCGATGGTCAATCAGGAGACCGGACTGCGCGGGTACCTGATCGCGGGCGACCCGAAATTTCTGGAGCCGCTCCACGCCGGCCAGAAGTCCTTCAAGGTTTCCCTCGAGAGCGCCAGGTCGCTCACCGCGGACAATGCCGCCCAGCAGGCGCGCCTGGAGGCCGTGCGCGGCTCGGCGGAGACGTGGTCGAAGGACATCGCCGCGAAGGAGATCGCCCTCGTCGAGGCCGGAAACCTCGACAAGGCCCGGCAGATCGAGGCGAGCGGCGCCGGCAAGGCGTCCATGGACGCCCTGCGCGCCAAGATCGGCGAGGCCGAGAAGGCCGAACGCGACCTCCTGACGGCCCGGAGCGACGAGCAGGCGCGCTCCTTCGGCGCCGCCTACCTCGCGAGCCTCCTCGGCAGCCTCGCCAGCGTCGTCATCGCGGTGCTGCTGGCCTTCCTCGTCTTCGCGATGCTGACCCGGCCCCTCGGCCGTCTCGTGGCGGTGCTGCAGCGTATGGCCCGGGGCGAGATCGAGGCCGAGATCGAGGAGGCCGCCCGCGGCGACGAGATCGGCGCCGTCGGGCGCGCCGTGGACGGCATCAAGGCGATGGTCGCCAAGAAGGCCGCCGAGGAGGCCGAGATGAAGCGCGTCGCCGACGCGGCCGCCGCGGCCGAGCGGCGCCGGACCATGATCGAGCTCGCCGACGGCTTCGACCGGGCGGTCGGCGGGATCGTCGGCATGGTCTCATCCTCGGCCACCGAGCTGCAGGCGACCGCCCGGACCATGTCGGCGACGGCGTCCCAGACGTCGAGCCAGTCGAACACGGTGGCGGCAGCCGCCGAGGAAGCCGCCTCGAACGTCAACACCGTCGCGGCCGCGGCCGAGGAGCTCGGCTCGTCGGTGCAGGAGATCGGCCGGCAGGTGGACGGTTCGGCGCTCCTGGCGCAGCGGGCCGTCTCCGATGCCGATCAGACCGGCGCCCTCGTCCAAGAGCTGAGCAATTCCGTGTCGCGGATCGGCGACGTGGTCGGGTTGATCTCCAACATCGCCGGCCAGACCAACCTGCTGGCGCTCAACGCCACCATCGAGGCGGCCCGGGCCGGGGCCGCCGGCAAGGGCTTCGCGGTGGTCGCCTCCGAGGTCAAGGCGCTGGCCGAGCAGACCGCCAAGGCGACGCACGAGATCGCCGGCCAGATCGCTCAGATCCAGGCCTCGACCGGGCAGGCGGTCACGTCGATCGCCGGCATCACCGACCGGATCCGCGAGATCAGCGGCGTGGCGACCTCGATCGCCGCCGCGGTCGAGCAGCAGGGTGCGGCGACCCAGGAGATCGTCCGCAACGTCTCCCAGGCGGCGATCGGCGCCGGCGAGGTGACGAGCAACATCTCCGGCGTCGCCGGCGCCGCCGATGAGACCGGCGTCGCCGCCGGCCAGGTCCTCGACGCGGCCTCCGAGCTGTCGCGGCAATCCGAACACCTGACCGCCGAGGTCAGCCGCTTCCTCGACACCGTCCGGGCGGCCTGACCGGGTTCGGCGCGGCACGCGCCGCGCCGGCCCCGTGCGTCACGGGCGCTCCAGTATCGAGCCAGGACAAATAATTCCGGATCGTCTCAGTTTACTACGTCTTGACGAATAACCTGCATTTTGACGCCAATCGCGCCTCGACGGTTGGATAGCAATGAAAATCGGCGGAAAACTCCTGAGCTTCGTCGGCGCCTGCAGCCTGACGACGCTGGTCGTGGCGGGGGTCAGCGTCGCGACGCTGAAGAGCTTCGAGCGCTCGCTGGCGAGCGTCGAGAGCGCCTCGGTCCGGGCGCTCGACGCGGCCAACTTCAACCGCCTCGCCGCCGAAGTCACCATGGACTCGCGCGGCGTCTACGCCTCCGCCGACCGGGCGGAGGCCGCCAAGTACACCGCCGGGATCCGCAAAGGTCTCGCCGAGATGGATGCGCTGCGGGCCGACTGGGCGCCGCGGGTGACCGAGGCCGAGCGGCCGCTCTTCGAGACCATGGTGCGCAACGCCGACGCGTTCCGCGCCCTCCGGAGCGCCCTCGCGGAGGCGGGCGACACGACCGGCCCCAAGGCGGCCGCCGAGCTCGGGTTCAACGACGCCAACCGGGCGAACCGCAAGGCCTTCCAGGCGAGCATCGACGCCCTGGTGAAACAGGGCCGGGCCGAGATGACGGCGATCAAGGCCGACACCCAGGCGCTGTTCGAGGCGCGCACGCTGCTGCTCCTCGGCCTCGCCCTGGTCGGGACCGTGATCTGCTGCGCCCTCGGACTGCTCATCGGCCAGCGACAGATCGCCCGGCCGCTGCGGGCGGTCTCGGACGCGATCCAGCGCCTCTCGCGCGGCGATCTCACCCTGCCCGCCGTCAAGCCGGGACGCGACGAGATCGGCGCGATCTGGACGAGCATGCAGGTCTTCAGTGACACGATGCGGGAGGCCGAGACCCTGCGGCACGAGCACGAGCGGATGCAGGCCGATACGGCGACGCGCAAGCGCTCCGAGATGGCCGGGCTGGCCGAGCGCTTCCAGGGCAGCATCGGCGGCCTGGTCGAGCACCTCGCCGGTGCCGCGGCCGGGCTGGAGCGCGCCGCCGCGACCATGGCGGGCAACGCCGAGCACGCCGGCACGCAGTCGCAGTCGGTCACGCGCGCGGCCGAGACCACGGCCCACAACGTCGAGGCCGTCGCCGCCGCCACCGAGGAGCTGGCCGCCACCGCCAGCGAGATCGGCGTCCAGGTGACCCAGACCTCGACGGCCGCCGAGAGCGCCGTCGAGGCGACGCGGCGGACCCGGGCGAGCGTCCAGGCGCTCGCCCGCAGCGCCGACGGCATCGGGCAGGTCGTCTCCCTGATCTCCACCATCGCCGGCCAGACCAACCTGCTGGCCCTCAACGCCACGATCGAGGCGGCGCGGGCCGGCGAGGCCGGGCGCGGCTTCGCGGTCGTCGCCACCGAGGTGAAGGACCTCGCGACGCAGACCGCCAAGGCCACCGAGGAGATCGCCGGGCAGATCGCCGCCATGCGGACCGCGACCCACGACGCCGTCGCGGCGATCGAGGAGATCGGCGGCACGATCGAGCAGGTCCACGGCATCGCCCTCGGTGTGGCGGCCGCCGTCGAGGAGCAGCAGCTGGCCACCCAGGAGATCGCCCGCAGCGTCTCGGAGGCCGCCAGCGGCACCCGCGCCGTCACCGACACGATGGCGCTGGTCCTGGGTGCGGCCCGGGAGACCGGCGTCAGCGCCGCGGAGGTCCTCGACGCCGCCGCCGATATCGCCCGCCGCTCGAACGGGCTCGGCGGCGAGGTGGCGGGCTTCGTGGCGCAGGTGCGCGCGGCCTGAGCGGACCGGACCGACGATTCCGCCAGGGCGGGAATGCGGAGCGGCGCCAGTGGCGACGGGGACGGCGTCGCGGGCCGTTTTCCTGAGCGTTGTTGCATTACGGTGCCCGGCCCCCTAGGGTCGGCGCATTCGCAAGGACCCGGTGAAAGCCCGGGTGGCTCTTCCGGCCGCCGATCCGCCGGACCACGCATTCGAGACGCGCCTCGACCCGCCAGCGACGCGGGGGCGCCGCTCGTGCGGATTCATCGATGTCGACACCCGTGACCCGAAACGCCGGATATGTCCGGTCGTGGACCTCCAACCTGCGCGGCGACGCCCTGTCGGGGATCGTCGTCGCCCTGGCGCTGATCCCCGAGGCCATCGGCTTCTCGGTCATCGCCGGAGTTGACCCGAAGGTCGGCCTCTACGCCTCCGTGGTCATCGCCTGCACCATCGCCTTCGCGGGCGGGCGGCCGGCGATGATCTCGGCCGCCACCGCCGCCACCGCGGTGGTGATGGTCGACCTCGTGCGCGAGCACGGTGTCCAGTACCTCTTCGCCGCGACGATCTTGATGGGCCTGATCCAGATGCTGGCCGGCTTCCTCCGGCTGGGCCGGCTGATGCGCTTCGTCTCGCAATCGGTGATGACCGGGTTCGTCAACGCGCTCGCCATCCTCATCTTCCTGGCGCAGATGCCCGAGCTCACCGGCGTGACGCCCGCGACCTACGGGCTGATCGCCCTGGGTCTGGCGATCATCTACGGGTTCCCGCGGATCACCCGCGCGATCCCCGCGCCGCTCGTCGCGATCGCGGTGCTGACGGCGATCACCGCGATGTTCCACCTCGACGTGCGCACGGTCGCCCATCTCGGCGCCCTGCCCTCCGCGCTGCCGAGCTTCGCCCTGCCGGATGTGCCCCTCAGCCTGGAGACCCTGCGAATCCTGCTGCCCTTCGCGGCCACGCTCGCGGCCGTCGGCCTGCTGGAGAGCCTGCTCACCGCGCAGATCGTCGACGACATGACCGACACCGGCAGCGACAAGAACCGCGAGTGCGTGGGTCAGGGCATCGCCAACATGGCGTCGGCGGTGTTCGGCGGCATGGGCGGCTGCGCGATGATCGGCCAGTCGGTGATCAACGTTTCCTCGGGCGCCCGCGGCCGTCTCTCGACGCTGGTCGCGGGGGCGTTCCTGCTGGTGCTCCTCGTGGCGCTGCAGGACCTGCTCGCCGTCGTGCCGGTGGCGGCTCTGACGGCCGTGATGATCATGGTCTCGATCAACACCTTCTCGTGGCGCTCCCTCCTGCGGCTGCGCACCAACCCGCTGCCCTCCTCGGCGGTGATGCTGGTGACCGTCCTGGTCGTGGTCGCCACGAAGGATCTCGCCGTCGGCGTGCTTGTCGGCGTGCTGCTCTCCGGCGTGTTCTTCGCCGGCAAGGTCGCCCGGCTCAACCGGATCACGTCGGCCCTCTCGGCCGACGGCCGCACCCGGACCTACACCATCACCGGGCAGGTGTTCTTCGCCTCGGCGGGCACGTTCTCGGAGGCGATCGACGTGCTGGAGCCGGTCGAGCGCCTCGTCATCGACGTCCACGCGGCGCATTTCTGGGACATCTCCGCCATCGGGGCCCTCGACCGGGTCGTCCTCAAGGCTCGCGCCCGTGGCCGCGACGTCGCGGTCGTCGGCCTGAACGAGGCCAGCGCGACCCTGGTCGAGCGGTTCGGCCAGCACGACAAGGGCGACGCCGCGGCGGTCCCGGCAGCGCACTGAGGCGGCGACCGGCCGACGCGCGGCCCCTTGCGCGGGACCGCGCGCGACCCCATTCCCGGCGCGGGGCCGATTTCGGGCCGGGAACAGGGATGGCAAAGCGGTGACGACGTTCTCTCCCCGCGAGATCGTGTCCGAACTCGATCGGTTCATCGTCGGGCAACACGACGCCAAGCGCGCCGTGGCGATCGCGCTGCGCAACCGCTGGCGGCGCCAGCAGCTCACAGGTCCGCTCCGCGAGGAAGTCGCGCCCAAGAACATCCTGATGATCGGGCCGACCGGGTGCGGCAAGACCGAGATCGCCCGCCGCCTCGCCCGGCTCGCCAACGCGCCGTTCCTCAAGGTCGAGGCCACCAAGTTCACCGAGGTCGGCTATGTCGGCCGCGACGTCGAGCAGATCGTCCGCGACCTCGTCGAGGTGGCGATCGGCCTGACCCGGCAGGCCAAGCGCGAGGGCGTGAAGGCCAAGGCCGAGGCCGCCGCCGAGAACCGGATCCTCGACGCGCTGGTCGGCCCGACGGCGAGCCAGGCCACCCGCGACAGCTTCCGGCGCAAGCTCCGCAACAGCGAGCTCGACGACAAGGAAGTCGAACTGGAGCTGACCTCCAGCGCCCCCGCCGGCATGCCGATGTTCGAGATCCCCGGCGTTCCGGGCGCCTCCATGGGCGCGATCAACATCGGCGACATGCTCGGCAAAGCGCTCGGCGGCCAGCGCGGGAAGCCGCGGCGGATCCTGGTGCGGGACGCCTACGCGCCGCTGATGGCCGAGGAATCCGACAAGCTCGTCGACGACGAGGCGCTGGTCCGCGAGGCGATCCGCGAGGTCGAGAATAACGGCATCGTCTTCCTCGACGAGATCGACAAGATCTGCGCCCGCGAGGGCCGCTCGTCCGGCGACGTCTCGCGCGAGGGCGTGCAGCGTGACCTGCTGCCGCTGATCGAGGGCACCACCGTGGCCACGAAGCACGGGCCGGTGAAGACGGACCACGTGCTGTTCATCGCCTCGGGCGCCTTCCACGTCTCGAAGCCGGCAGACCTCCTGCCCGAGCTGCAGGGCCGCCTCCCGATCCGGGTGGAACTGCAGCCTCTCACGGTGGACGACTTCAAGCAGATCCTGACCGCCACCGAGGCGAGCCTGCTCAAGCAGACCGTCGCGCTGATGGAGACCGAGGGCGTCACCCTGACCTTCACGGACGACGCGGTCGACGCCCTCGCGCGGGTCGCCGTGGAGGTGAATTCCTCGGTGGAGAATATCGGCGCGCGTCGGCTCCAGACGGTTCTGGAGCGGGTGATCGACGAGATCTCCTTCACCGCCACCGACCGGTCGGGCGAGACGGTGCCGATCGACGCGGCCTACGTGCGCGAGCGGGTGCAGGATCTGGCGTCGAACGCGGATCTGAGCCGCTTCATCCTGTGAGGGCAGATCGCTGCACCGTCGCGCATCGGCGGCCGGTGCGAGCCCGGCGTGGCGAGCCCCGCGCGGGGCTGGCGTGAGCCATGAGGCCCGGCGTAGGCCGCGGCGGCCGCGGCATCTGCTAAGCGAGCGCCCTGGCCCGGTCCTGAGGATGGTCGTCGCGTGTCACGGATCAGGTTCGGCCTCGGGGATACGGTGCTCTCCGTGGCGGCGCTGGTCACCGGCATGGTCTCGCTCCAGTGCGGCGCGACCTTTGCCAAGAGCCTGTTCCCGGCGGTCGGCGCGGCCGGGACCTCCGCCCTGCGGGTCGGCTTCTCCGCCCTGATCCTGATCGCGGTCTGGCGGCCGTGGCGGCGCAGCCTCCCGGCGCGCGAGGCCGGCTGGATCGCCCTCTACGGGACCGCCCTCGGGCTGATGAACCTCCTGTTCTACCTCGCCCTAGCGCGGCTGCCCCTCGGGCCGGCCGTGGCCATCGAGTTCGTCGGGCCGCTGGCGGTCGCGCTGATCGCGTCGCGGCGGCGCTCGGATTTCCTGTGGATCGGCGTGGCGATCGCCGGGCTCGCGCTGCTGCTGCCGATCGCCAACCCGGACGGCCTCGACCCGATCGGCATCGCGCTCGATCTCGGCGCCGCCCTGTGCTGGGCGCTCTACATCCTGTTCGGGCAGCGCGCCGGGCGCATCGACGGTGGGCAGGCCGTATCCCTCGGCATGCTCACGGCGGCCCTCGTCGTGGCGCCGTTCGGCGTGGCGGAGGCCGGTCCGGCCCTGCTGGCGCCCGGTCTCCTGGCCGCGGGCTTCGCGGTGGCGCTGATGTCGAGCGCCCTGCCCTACTCGCTGGAGATGGTCGCCCTGCGCCGGCTCGACCGGAAGAGCTTCGGCGTGCTGATGAGCCTGGAGCCGGCCGTGGCGGCCTGCGCGGGACTCGTGCTGCTGGGAGAGCGAATCAGCGCGGTCCAGTGGCTCGCGATCGCGCTGGTGATCGCGGCGTCGGTGGGTATCACCGTGAGCGCCCGGCGCTCCGCTCCGCCGACGGCCGTTGTGGAAGCCTGATCGCGGAGACTTACTTCCCCGCCAGGACCCGCGAGGCGACGTTGATGTATTTGCGGCCCGCTTCCTGGGCGTGGAGCACGGCGTCGCCGAGCTTCTCCTCGTCGCGGACGCTGGCCAGCTTGATCAGCATCGGCAGGTTGATCCCCGCCACGACCTCCACCGAACCGCCGTTCATGCAGGAGAGCGCGAGGTTCGACGGGGTGCCGCCGAACATGTCGGTCAGCACCACCACACCGTCCCCGGTATTCACACGACAGACCGCGGACATGATGTCCCGGCGTCGCAGTTCCATATCGTCCTCCGGCCCGATCGTGATCGTCTCGATCTGATCCTGCGGGCCGACCACGTGCTCCAGCGCGGCCTTGAACTCGGTCGCCAGGAGTCCGTGGGTGACGAGCACCATGCCAATCATCGACACGTGTTCCAACGTCCTGTGTGTGCCGCCATGTTGTGCATCGCACAGCCCCCCACAAGGCGAACGCGACTTTTTTGCCCGGACATTCCCACGATCATGCCACGGTCGCCGCGTGTGCGCCATGGGGGATACCAGTCTTGGGCGAATCGAGCCGCCTGTGCGGCTGCGAAGTCACGGCCGCGGTTTTCGCAGCGCCGCACGGACGAGGAGCGGCGCGAGGCCGGCCGCGCGGACGCCTCGGTCGAGGACGAGGCGCGGCACAGCGGCCCCCAGGATGTCGGCGTCGGCCGGCGGATCCGGCAGGCGCGACGCCGTCTCCACCAGATCGACGGCGAGGTGCAGCACCGCCTCCGGCCGTACGTCGAGCCCCAGATCGACCGCCGACAGGATCCCCTGGCCGCGGACCTCCACGCGTCCGTTGAGCGCGGGATGGGCAGCGGCCGTGACCCGCCCGTCGCGAATCGCGCAGACGACCCGATCGTCGGCCACGAAGGCCCCGTCCGGCGCGGCGGCGAGCAGGAGCGCGAGACTGGACTTGCCCGCGCCCGATGGACCGCGAATCAGGATGCCGGCCCCGCGCAGCGCGATGCAGGCGCCGTGCAGGGTGACCATCAGGCGTGGAGCTGCCGCGGCGCCGCCGGCAGGCGCACGACGAACCGGGCGCCGCGCACCGTCGGCTCGCCGTCCTCGTCGGGAGCGCCCGGCCGGTTCTCGGCGCGGATCGTGCCGCGGTGGGCCTGGACGATCTGCCGGGAGATCGACAGGCCGAGGCCCGAGTTCTGGCCGAAGCCCTGCTCCGGCCGGTCGGTGTAGAAGCGCTCGAAGATCCGCTCCAGCGCGTGCTCCGGGATGCCCGGACCCTCGTCCTCGCAGATCATCTCGACCTCGCCGCGCACCCGGCGCAGCACGACCCGGACCTTCGCGTCGGTCGGTGAGAATGACCTGGCATTGTCGAGCAGGTTGTTGACCACCTGCCCGAGCCGGCTGTCGTGGCCGATGATCGTGAACGGCGCGTCCTGCTCGGAGCCCGTCGCCTCGACGTCGAGCTGGATCAGGCAATCCTTGGGGCGCCGCCGCTCGTTGGCGACCGACACGACCGTGGTGAGCAGCCGCCGGAGATCGACCCGGCGCGCTTCGGCGCGCGCCAGCTCCGCGTCGAGGCGCGAGGCGTCGGCGATGTCGCTGATCAGGCGGTCGAGGCGCTTCACGTCGTGCTGGATGATCGCCATCAGCCGGCCGCGGGACTCGTCGTTCCGGGCGAGCGGCAGCGTCTCCACCGCGCTGCGGAGCGAGGTCAGCGGGTTCTTCAGCTCGTGGCTGACATCCGCCGCGAAGCTCTCGATGGCGTCGATCCGCCGGTAGAGGGCCTGTGTCATGTCCCGGAGGGCGCCGGACAGGTGGCCGATCTCGTCGGTGCGCTCGGTGAAGTCCGGGATCTCCTCGCGGGTCTTGATGCCCATGCGGACCTTCTCGGCGGCCTCCGCGAGGCGGCGCACCGGTCCCGCGATCGCGCCCGCCAGCAGGAACGACAGCACCACCATCACCGCCGACGCGACGAGGAACACCTGGAGCAGGCCGAACCGCTCCGAGGCGATGACACGGTCGATCGCGTCGCCCTGGGTCGAGATCAGCAGGGCGCCGCGGACCGAGCCGGCCCGGTGAATCGGCACCGCCACCGAGACGGTGGTCTCGCCGAGCTTGTTCCGGCGGACGAGGCTGCCGCGATTGCCACCGAGCGCCGCCTGGACCTCGCGCAGCGAGTGGCCGTTCACCGGCCCGGTCTCCTCGGCGGTCTCGGTCCGGCTGCGGAACAGGCCGCCGAGCTTGGACTGGATCGCCTCGAAGGCGGATTCGAGCATCCCGGGCTTGTGGGGCTTCGGCTCCAACGGGTCGGGCCGGCTGGCATCGCCGCGCTTGAACAGGGTGCGGGTGTCGAACAGGAGGCCGCCCTCCTGGTCGTAGACACGGGCGCGGTTGCCCGTCGGCGTCACGAGCCGCGACAGGAGCGGCGCAACCTTCTCGGGGTTGAGCGAGAAGGCGAGCGGCTGCGATTCCTCCTCCGCCGCCTCGCCGGCCTGCTGCTGCAGCAGCTTGTCGGGGTCGATGCGGATCGTGTCGGTGTCCACGGACGCCGAGGCGGCGATCGCCCCAGCGATGATCTCGCCCTGGATGGCGAGACTCTGGATCCGGGCCTGGATCAGGCCCTGGCGGAACTGGTTGAGGTACAGGAATCCGACGAGGAGCGCGATCAACCCGACGAGATTGAGGACGACGATGCGGCGCGTCAGGCTCGACGAGGCGCGCTGGCCGATCGCCTCCCACACGGCGCGGGGCCAGCCGAGCGGTCGGGACAGGGTCTGGGCCAGGGAGGTGCGGGGCGCGGCATCCTCGGTCTGGGTCTGAGTACGGACGGTCACGGGGCGGATCCTGGAGATCACGCCTCCTTGAATCGGTAGCCGACGCCGTAGAGCGTCTCGATCATGTCGAAGCTCTGGTCTGTGACCTTGAACTTCTTCCGCAACCGCTTGATGTGGCTGTCGATCGTCCGGTCATCGACGTAGACCTGATCGTCGTAGGCGGCATCCATGAGGGCGTTGCGGCTCTTCACGACGCCGGGGCGCTGCGCCAGGGCCTGGAGAATCAGGAACTCCGTGACCGTCAGGGTGACCGGCTCGCCCTTCCACGTGCAGGTGTGGCGCTCGGGATCCATCATCAGCGCGCCGCGCTCGAGCGACCGGGCCGCGACCTCGGCCTCGCCGCGGGGCGTGCCGCCGGGGGCCTCCTTGGCGAAGCGCCGGAGCACCGCCTTCACCCGCTCCACCAGCAGGCGCTGCGAGAACGGCTTATGGATGAAGTCGTCCGCGCCCATCTTGAGGCCGAACAGCTCGTCGATCTCCTCGTCCTTCGACGTCAGAAAGATCACGGGAAGGTCCGATTTCTGCCGCAGGCGTCGGAGAAGCTCCATCCCGTCCATGCGCGGCATCTTGATGTCGAAGATCGCGAGATCGGGCGGGGAATGGCGCAGACCGTCCAGCGCGGAGGCGCCGTCCGTGTAGGTCTGAATGCGGTAGCCTTCGGTCTCAAGCGCGATCGACACAGAGGTGAGGATGTTCCGGTCGTCGTCGACGAGGGCGATGGTCGGCATGCGCGGTCCCTGACTGAACGGGCTCAGGCGCGGTCCCGGCTCTTCGCACAGGCCGCGCCACGTCCCGGCCCCGAGGGGGCAGACAAAAACGCGAACCGGGCAGTTTGGGCGCAACCCGGCACGCGCAAAGGGACAGGTGCTTTAGTACGGCCGATCGGAAAAAGCGAGCGGCGGTCATAGCTTGGCCGTAACACCGGCGCCCATCGCTCCTCCTCCGGCCCATCTGACGCGGTCGCGGCGCCTCGCGCCGCCCCCGTTGCGCCGCTAACGTGGCGGCGAAACCGGGCGGCCGCTCGGGTGGGGGGAGGAATCGCGCATGGGCGAGACGATCGACACGGGTCCGGGTGCGGGCGGACCGGCCCGTCCGCTGCCGGCCGAGGCGGCCCCGTTCGACGCGATCGGCCTGTCGCGCACGCTCCTGCGCAGCGTCCGGTCCGGGGCGCTCGCGACCCTCGAGCCGGACGGGACGCCCTTCGCCTCCCTCGTCACGATCGCCACCGACGCGGACGGCACGCCGCTGATGCTGCTGTCGCGGCTGTCGGCCCACACCCGCAACCTGCTGGCCGACCCGCGCTGCTCGCTGCTGTTCTCGCAGGGTGGCAAGGGCGATCCCCTCGCCCATCCCCGGCTGACCGTGGTGGGCCGCGCCGTCCAGACCGTCGAGGCGCGGGCGCGGGAGCGGTTCCTGGCTCGCCACCCCAAGGCCAAGCTCTACGCCGACTTCCCGGATTTCGGCTTCTTCGCCCTGGCGCCCGAGGCCGGCCACCTCAACGGCGGCTTCGCCAAGGCCGCGACCCTGACCCGCGACCAGCTCCTCCTCGACCTCTCGGACGCGCAGGCCATCGTGGCGGGCGAGCGCGGCGCCGTCGAGCACATGAACGCCGATCACGCGGACGCGCTGGCGCTCTACGCCGTCGGCGCCGGCGGCGCGGCCGATCTGCCCTGGCGGCTCACCGGCCTGGACCCCGAGGGCATGGACCTGATGGCCGCCGACCGCACCGTGCGGGTCCCCTATCCGGAGCGCGTCACCGACATGGGTGCGCTGCGCAAAAGCCTCGTTGCCATGGCCGCGCGGGCGCGCGCGACCGGTGCGGACGCGTAAACGCGCAAGGACTTGCCGATCAGGCATGGCGAAAGGTCGCTGACCGCCCCATATCGGCCCCATGAGCGATACCCAGACAGATACCTACCCCTTCAGCCTCGACGTGGAGCCGGTCGGCGAGAGCGGCTCCCTGTTCCAGTGGAGCATCCGCAAGCACGGCAAGCTGCACCAGCGTTCGGACCGGAAGCATCCGACCGAGGCCAAGGCGCGCTCCCACGGCGAGGCCGAGATCGAGCGACTGATCCGCGACCGCGGTCGCTGAGCCAGATCGCTCCTCGGCGCCAGACACGATCGTGACCCGGGGGCCGGCCCGTTCCGGCCCCCGTTGCTTTTGTGTCGCCGCCGGGAGGACCCGCCGGCGGCGCAGGCCTGTCACCGACTCTGCCCCGGGTCCTGCCCGCGGTGCCGAATGCCGCCGCCGGTGCTTCGCGTCGGGCTGCGCGTCCGCCCGGGCGCTCAGGCCGCGCTTGGCGCCTCCCCGCCGCGCTGCTATCTCGCGCGGGAGCCGCTTTATCCGAACACGTCCCGACGTCAGACGGTGCGCGCCGGCGCGCGCCCCAACGGAATGCCGATGACAGCCCCGATCGACACCATCCGCAACTTCTCGATCGTCGCGCATATCGACCACGGCAAATCGACCTTGGCCGACCGGCTGATCCAGGCCACCGGGACCGTGGCCTTGCGGGACATGTCCGAGCAGATGCTCGACTCGATGGACATCGAGAAGGAGCGCGGCATCACCATCAAGGCGCAGACCGTGCGCCTGGAGTACAAGGCGCAGGACGGCAAGGACTACGTCCTGAACCTGATGGACACGCCCGGCCACGTGGACTTCGCCTACGAGGTCTCGCGCTCGCTCGCCGCCTGCGAGGGCTCGCTGCTGGTGGTCGACGCCTCCCAGGGTGTCGAGGCGCAGACGCTCGCCAACGTCTACCAGGCGCTCGACGCCAACCACGAGATCGTCCCGGTCCTCAACAAGGTCGATCTGCCGGCCGCCGAGCCAGACCGGGTGAAGGAGCAGATCGAGGAGGTGATCGGCCTCGACGCTTCCGACGCCGTGCCGATCTCGGCCAAGACCGGCCTCAACATCGAGGCGGTGCTGGAGGCGATCGTCACGCGCCTGCCGCCGCCGAAGGGCAACCGCGACGCGCCCCTGAAGGCGCTCCTCGTGGACAGCTGGTACGACGCCTATCTCGGCGTCGTGGTGCTGGTGCGGATCATCGACGGCACCCTCAAGAAGGGCATGACCATCCGCATGATGGGCGCCGACGCGGTCTACGGCGTCGACCGGATCGGCGTGTTCCGGCCGAAGATGGCCGACATCGATGCGCTGGGCCCGGGCGAGGTCGGCTTCTTCACCGGCTCGATCAAGGAGGTGGCCGACACCCGCGTCGGCGACACGATCACCGAGGACAAGCGCCAAACCACCGAGATGCTGCCGGGCTTCAAGGAAGTTCAGGCAGTGGTGTTCTGCGGCCTGTTCCCCGTGGACGCGGCAGAGTTCGAGAACCTGCGCTCGGCCATGGGCAAGCTCCGGCTCAACGACGCTTCGTTCTCGTACGAGATGGAGAGTTCGGCCGCGCTCGGCTTCGGCTTCCGCTGCGGCTTCCTCGGGCTCCTGCACTTGGAGATCATCCAGGAGCGGCTGGAGCGCGAATTCAACCTCGACCTGATCTCCACGGCGCCGTCGGTGGTCTACCGGCTCAAGATGCGCGACGGCGAGATCAAGGAGTTGCACAATCCGGCCGACATGCCGGACGTCATGAAGATCGAGACGGTCGAGGAGCCCTGGATCCGCGCCACGATCCTGACGCCGGACGAGTATCTCGGCGGCGTGCTCAAGCTCTGCCAAGACCGGCGCGGCGTCCAGATCGACCTCAATTACGTCGGCAAGCGCGCCATGGTCGTCTACGACCTGCCGCTGAACGAGGTGGTGTTCGACTTCTACGACCGGCTCAAGTCGATCTCGAAGGGCTACGCCTCCTTCGACTACCACGTGTCGGACTACCGCGAGGGCGACCTCGTGAAGATGTCGATCCTGGTGAATGCCGAGCCGGTGGACGCCCTCTCGATGCTGGTCCACCGCACCCGCGCCGAGTCGCGCGGCCGGGCCATGTGCGAGAAGCTGAAGGACCTGATCCCGCGCCACCTGTTCCAGATTCCCGTCCAGGCGGCGATCGGCGGCAAGATCATCGCCCGCGAGACGATCAAGGCCCTGTCGAAGGACGTCACCGCCAAGTGCTACGGCGGCGACATCTCGCGCAAGCGCAAGCTTCTCGACAAGCAGAAGGAAGGCAAGAAGAAGATGCGCCAGTTCGGGCGCGTCGAGATCCCCCAGGAGGCGTTCATCGCCGCCCTGAAGATGGACGATTGATCCGCGGCGTCGCCAGCGGAGCGAAGCGATCCAGGCTAGCGCGACGTCGGTCTGCGTGGCGCAACCGGATCGCTTCGCTCCGCTCGCAGTGACGGGGGTGCCGCCTAGCCCGGCGGCAGCACGTCGATCTGGATGCCGGAATAGTACGCCGCCAGATTGGCGATATCGGCGTCCGACAGCTCCTTCGCGACCACGTTCATGATCTCGTTCTGCCGCTTGCCGTCGCGGTACTCGGTGAGCGCCTTCACGAGGTAGGGCTCGACCTGCCCGGCGAGGTTCGGCGCCTCCGGCAGCTTCGAGAGCCCGTCCATCCCATGACAGGTCTGGCAGGCGGTCGCGCGCTTCTTGCCCGCGGTCGCGTCGCCGGCCTGCGCCGAGAGCGGAACGAGGGTGGCGGTCAGGACGAGAAGCGGACGGATCATCGGGCGAGCTCGAACTCTGAGATCAGTGAAGACTTGCCCGCTCGCGTCGGAACGGGACGCGCGCGCCCTCTCCCGAACGTGAGACAGGGCGCGTTGCGGCTTTCCGCGACCTGGCGCCTCACGAGCGGAGAGGCGCCAGGTCACAAGAGACTACTTCTCGTAGGAGATCCGGTAGATCGCCCCGGCGGAATCGTCCGAGACGAGCAGCGAGCCGTCGAGCATCACGGCCACGTCCACCGGGCGGCCGAGATACTCGCCGTCGCCGGTGAGCCACCCTTCCGCGAACGGCTTGACCGACTCGACCTTCCCGTCGGCGCCGAGCTTGGCGAACATCACCCGGGCGCCCACCGGCTCGGTGCGGTTCCACGAGCCGTGCTCGGCGATGAAGATCCCGCCCTTGTACGACGCCGGGAACTGCTTGCCGTTGTAGAAGGTCATGCCGAGATCGGCCGCGTGCGGCGGCAGCTCGGCCTGCGGAGCGACGGCGTCGGTCGGCGGGGTCTGATCCTTGTACTCGACCGTGCGGACCGAGCCGCCGCCGAACCACGGGAAGCCGAAATTCTCGCCCGCCTTGGTGGCGCGGTTCAGCTCGCCCGGCGGCTTGTCGTCACCCATGCCGTCGACCTGGTTGTCGGTGAACCACAGCGACTTGTCGGTGTTGAAGTCCATCCCGACCGAGTTGCGGATGCCGGTCGCGTAGACCTCGCGGTTCTTGCCGTCGGCGTCGATGCGGATGATGCCGCCGATACCGGTCTTCTTGTAGAGGTCCATCTTCTCGGCGGGCGGCACGTTGTAGGGCTGGCCGAGCGCGATGTAGGTCTTGCCATCCGGCCCGACCCGGCAGACCCGGGCGGTGTGGTTGAAGCTCTCCTCGGAGGCCGGGATCAGCTGGCCCTGCTTGACCAGCACGCCGGCGGCGACGTCCGGGTTCTCGTAGAAGAACTCGGCGGCCGGGAAGGCCAGGACGCGGTTCTGCTCGACCACGGTGAGCACGCCGTCCTTCGAGAAGCAGACGCCGTTCGGGATCTTGAACGTGATGCCCGGCGCGAAGGGGCGGACCTCGTCGGCGACCCGGTCCTTGTCGCGGTCGGTGACCGTGTAGATCTTGCTCTTGCGCGTCCCGACGAACAGCACCCCGGCATTGGGGCCGACCGCGATGGCGCGGGCGTCCGGTACCACGGCGTAGAGATCGATCTTGAAGCCCTCCGGCAGCTTGATCTTCGACAGGGTCTTGCGGATCGCGTCGGCGCGGCGGCCGGTCTGCGGGATCTCCGCGGCGGCCTGGGTGTCGGTGCTGTGGAAGCCCTCGAGCTTCTCGAGGTCGTCGGTCTTCGCCTTGGTCTCGGCAGGGGCGGCGCCCTGCGCCAGGACGGGGAGCACCGCCGCCGGCAGGGCCACGCCCGCGAAGAGCGCGGCGAGAAGCAGAGATCGCATCGAAAGAATCCTCCCGGCAGCCCTTGGACCAGGGCATTACCGGGAGGGAACGATAGAGGCGCGCGATGGACCGGCAAGCCGCGCCGGTGACGCGGCCGGGGCGCTGTCGCGCCTCAGGCCACCTTGCGCGGCACGAGGCGCTCGCTGCCCAGGGCGAGGTCGGCCCCCGACACGCCGGACTCGGTGTACTCGGCGTCCTCGTTCACCCGCCAGACATCGTGCCGGCGCCGGCCGCAGAGGATGTTCTCCACGGTCAGCATCGCGGTCATCATCGCGTGGTCCTGGTTGTTGTACTTGTGCATGCCGTTGCGGCCCACGAGGTGCAGGCTCGGGAAATCCCGCTCCAGCTCCCGCCGCACGGTGACGACGTGGCCGGCATACTCCTCGTCGTAGACCGGGTAGGCCTTCGGCTGGCGGACCACGCAGGCATCGACGACGTCGGCCGGGTCGATCAGGCCGATCTGCCCGATCTCGCGCTTGGCGAGCTCCACCAGCTCGGAATCGTCGGCGTTCCACAAGCCGTCGCCCTCGAAGCAGAAATACTCCAGACCCAGGCAGGTGTGGTCCGCGTCCGGCACCATCTCGGGCGACCAGGAGCGGAAGTTCTGCACGCGACCGACCTTCACCGACGGGTCGTGGATGTAGATCCAGTTGTCCGGGAAGTTCTTGTCGGACTTGGCGATGAGCGCCACCGTCAGGAAGTCGCGGTACTTCAGCGCCCGGGCGTTGAAGGTGCTGAGCGGCCGCGGGCGGATCGCGTCGACCAGCTCGCGGACCGGCGCGGACGAGACGACGTTGCGGGCGGTGAAGGTCTCGCGGCTGCCGTCCGAGCGGCGGGCCGCCACCGTCCAGATGCCGGTGCCGGCATCGTAGCTGAGGGAGTCGACGCTGCGGTCGAGCTTCAGCTGACCGCCCTGGGCGCGGATCTTGGCGGCCGCCGCCTCCCACATCATGCCGGGGCCGCGGCGCGGATAGCGGAACGACTCGATGAGCGTCTTGATGACCGGACCGCCGGCCTTCGGCGCCTTGCGCAGGCCCAGCGACCGCTTGATGCCGTCGCGGATCGCCGCACCGAGGTCGAGCCCCTTGATGCGCTGGGCCGCCCAGTCGGCCGAGATCGCGTCGCACGACATGCCCCACACCTTCTCGGTGTAGGTCTTGAAGAAGATCGAGAACAGGCGCTCGCCGAACTGGTTGCGGACCCAGGCGTGGAAGGTCTTGGGCTCCGCGACCGGCCGCAGGCGGGCGTAGAGGTAGGAGGCGACGCAGGCCGCGCTGGTGAGGACGCCCAGGTTGCGCAGCGCCTCGAAGGCCTTGAGCGGGTAGGCGTAGTACCGGCCGCGATAGTAGATCCGCGACAGGCGCGGGCGCTCGATGAAGTCGTCGGGGAGGATCTCGTCCCAGAGATCGACCACGGCCTGGGACTTCGAGAAGAACCGGTGGCCGCCGATATCGAACAGGTAGCCGTTGTGCGAGACGGTGCGCGAGATCCCGCCGACCTGCGCCGGATCGCGCTCCAGGACGGTGACGGAGCGGCCCTTCTTCGACAGCAGGTAGGCGGCGGTCAGACCCGCGGGCCCCGCGCCGATCACCAGCGTCTCGGTGTGGTGGCTCATCCCATGCTCCGGCGATTGGTGCGGCGCGCGACGCGCAGGACGCCGACCGGTCGCCAGCATGCCCGGTCGTGGTTAAGGAATCGCTGGCGCCGGCGGGGCAGACCGGCGGCCGGACCGCCCGTCCGCCTCCCTTTGACCGCGCGTTAAGCCGAATTGCGCGAGCATGCCGGCGCGGGCATCGACCGCACGTCCGGGTGATCCAACCATGCCGGCTCCGGCGCTCCCTCTCTCCCGACCGCGCGGGCGGATCGAGGCCCGCACGCTGCTGTGGGTCCTCGCCGGCCTCTGCATCGCGACGATGAACGCCCCCCACGCGGTGTGGGAGACGATCCACCACCTGCGCGTCCCGGATACCGACGACGCCATGCGCCTCGTTGAAGTCCGCGACCTGCTGGCCGGCCAGGGCTGGTACGACAACGTCCAGTACCGCTTCCTGCCTCCGGGCGGCGTGCCGGGCCACTGGTCGCGCCTCGTCGACGCGCCCATCGCCGGCCTGATCCTGGTGCTCACGCCCCTGACGGGCCCCGCGCTCGCCGAGGGCCTGACGGCCGCACTCTGGCCGATGCTGCTCTTCGGGCTCTACGGCTGGCTGCTGTATCGCGGAGTCCGGCACAGCTTCGGCAGCGAGGCCGCACTCCTGGCCGTGATCGCGGCCACGCAGACTTTCGGTGTGACGATCCAGTTCCAGGCGGGGCGGGTCGATCATCACAACCTGCAGATCCTCTCGATCCTCGGTCTCGCCTTCTGCATGATCCGCGGGGGTTTGCGACCCGGCCTGATCGGCGGGATCCTGGCGGCGGGCTCGCTGGCGATCGGCCTCGAGGGCCTGCCCTTCGTCGCGCTGGCGGCCCTCTTTCTCACGGGTGAGTGGTGCCTGCGCGGACGCTCGGCCCTGCCGTCGCTGGCGGGCTTCGGCCTGGGCCTCGGCCTGGCCGCGCCCGTGCTGTTCGCCCTCCAGACGGCCCCCTCGCAGTGGGGGGGCACCCATTGCGACGCGCTCTCGCCGCCCTGGCTCTGGCTCACCCTGGGCGGCCTCGGCCTCGTCGCCGCAGCCGCCGCCGCGGGCGAGCGCCTCGCGACCGTATCGGCACGCCTCACCCTGGCGGGAATGGCGGGGACCATCCTGCTGGCCGGGTTCGCCGCCGCCTTCCCGTCCTGCCTCGACGGCCCGTTCCCCGACATGCCGGCCCTGGTGAGGATCCACTGGCTGCTCACGGTCAACGAGATGGCGCCGTTGGCAAAGTTCGTGGCCCGCGGCCAGTGGGAAGCGCTGGTCTTCTACCCCGTGGTGTTCCTCGCGGCGCTCACGGCCACCGGGATGGCGTGGCGCGGGCCCGACCGCCGGGCCTGGTCGGTGGTCGCGCTGTTCCTGTGGCCGGGACTGATCCTCGGCATCGCGCAGTTCCGCGGATTGTACATCGTCTCCGGCTTCGTGCCGCTGGTGGCGGGGGTAATCCTCGATCGAGCGCTGGCGCGGAAAGCCCTGCCGGCCGGGGAACGGCGCTGGCCCGCCGCGCTCCTCGGGGCCGCGATGATCAGCAGCCTCTGGATGATCCCCGCGCTCCTGGCGGAGATCCTGGCGCCCGGCCTGCGCACCGCGCCCGACGCGGCCGAGACCACCGCCTGCCTCGACGACGCCGCCGTCCGCCCCCTGGCGCGCCTGCCGGAAGGCACCGTGCTCGCACCGATCTTCATGGGGCCGTCGATCCTTCTCCGGACCCCGCACAGCATCGTCGCCGCGCCCTATCACCGCGCCATTCCCGGCCTCACGGCGGCCATCGTGGGATTGGGCGGCACAGAGGCCGACCTCGACCGGGTGCTCACGGCGTTCCACGTTCGCTACCTCGTGGCCTGCCCGGCACGGCCGGCCGAGAATCTGCAGGCGGAGACGGCTTACGCCACGCGACTCGCCGAGGGCGCGGCCCGGAGCGCGCGCCTCTTGCCGCTGGACGTGCCCGGCCCGCTCAAGGCCTGGCGCGTGGTGCCCTGACGATCAGAGCAGGCGGCGATCGAGGCGGATGATCCGGCAGGGATCGCCGGCGCGCGCGGCCGGCGCGTGCGGGGCGCGGAGCAGCAGGGCCTCGGACCGGCCGAGGACGGCGAGCATCGACGAATCCTGGCGCTGCTCGGCGGTCGCGACCGGCAGCCGGCCGGGCTCGAGGGCGAGGCTCGCCCGCATGTAGTCGGCCCGCCCGTCATTCTCCGGCATGTCGCGGCCGAGCGTGGCCGGCTCGCTCCGGTCGGCGCCCGCCCGCGGATCGCCCTGGAGCGCGCGGATCGCCGGCACCACGAACAGCAGCCCGCACACGATGGACGAGACCGGATTGCCCGGCAGCCCGATCACCAGCATGTCGCCGAGACGGCCGTGCATCAGCGGCTTGCCCGGCCGGAGGGCGACCCGCCAGAAGCCGAGCTCCAACCCCTCCTTGGCGAGCGCGGCCTGTACCAGATCGTGGTCGCCCACGGAGGCTCCTCCGAGGGTGACCAGCAGGTCGGCCCGCGCCGCGCGGGCGCGACGGAACGCGTCCGCCAGGGCGTCGTGGTCGTCCCCGGCGATGCCGAGATCGACGATGTCGGCGCCCGCCTCCGCGGCGAGTGCGCCGAGCGCGAGGCTGTTCGAGGCGACGATCTGGTCCCAGCCCGGCGTCGCGCCCGGCTCCACCAGCTCGTCGCCGGTGGCGAGGATCGCGACGCGCGGCCGGCGACGGACCGGGAGCCGCGGATGACCGGCCGCCGCGGCGAGCGCGAGGCGCCGCGCGTCGAGGCTCGTGCCGGCCGGGATCAGGGTCTGGCCCGCGGTGAAGTCGAGGCCGGCCCGGCGAATGAACCGTGCCGGCTCCACGGGCTCCAGGACCCGCACCGCGCCCGCCTCGGCGGCGGCGTCCTCCTGGATGAGGATCGCGTCCGCGCCCTCCGGAACCGGCGCGCCGGTGAAGATCCGGACCGCCTCACCCGCGCCGATGCGTCCCGGGAAGCCGTGGCCGGCCGCGCTGGTGCCGATGAGCCGCAGGGTCGCCCCGACCGCCGCGGCGTCGGCGCTGCGCACGGCGTAACCGTCCATGGCCGAGGCCGGAAACGGCGGCTGGGTCCGCGAGGCGACGACGTCGGCCGCGAGCGTCCGGCCGCCGGCCCGAGCCAGCGGGACGGTCTCGGCCTCGACCGGCGCGGCGACGCTCGCGAGCACCCGGGCCAGCGCCTCCGCGACCGGGATCAGGCCGCTCATTCCGCCGGTGCCCGGTAGGCGCCCGAGCGGCCGCCGTCCTTTGCGGTCAGCCGGATCCCCTCGATCCGCATGCCGCGATCGACCGCCTTCACCATGTCGTAGACCGTCAGGCAGGCCACCGAGACGGCGGTGAGCGCCTCCATCTCGACCCCGGTCGGTCCCTGGACCCGGACCTCGGCGGCGATGCGCAGGCCCGGGAGCGCGTCGTCGGGCTCGCACTCGACCCGCACCTTCGACAGCAGGAGCGGGTGACAGAGCGGGATCAGCTCGTGGGTGCGCTTGGCCGCCATGATGCCGGCGAGCCGGGCCGTGCCGATCACGTCGCCCTTCTTGGCGTCACCCTCGCGGATCAGCGCCAGCGTCTCGGGCCTCATCACGATCTGGCCTTCCGCCCGGGCGGTCCGGTCCGTGGCGGGCTTGTCGGTGACGTCGACCATGTTGGCCGCGCCGCTGGTGTCGAGATGGGTCAGCGTCGAGCCCGGCCGCATGCCTTACGCCTTCTTCCGCGGCTTGCCGCCCGTGGCCCCCGCGTCGCCGAACAGCAGGGCGCGGGCCGCTGCCGCGACGTCCGGCTGCCGCATCAGGCTCTCGCCGACCAAGACCACGCCGAGGCCGTTGTCCCGCAGGCGCGCCACGTCGGCGTGGCCGCCGATCCCGCTCTCGGCCACGGCGATCCGGTCCGCCGGGATCCCCGGCGCCAGCCGGATCGCGGTCTCGAACGAGACCTCGAAGGTCTTGAGGTTCCGGTTGTTGATGCCGATCAGCGCCGTGCCGAGGGTGATCGCCCGCGCGAGTTCGGCCTCGTCGTGCACCTCGACCAGGACGTCCATCCCGAGGAGGTGCGCCGTCTCGACCAGGGCCTCGGCCTCGTCGTCGTCGAGGCAGGCCATGATGACGAGGATGCAGTCGGCGCCCCAGGCCCGGGCCTCGTAGACCTGATAGGGCTCGAACAGGAAGTCCTTGCGCAGCACCGGCAGCCCGCAGGCCGCGCGCGCCGCCGTCAGGTACTCGGGACGCCCCTGGAACGAGGGCTCGTCGGTCAGCACCGACAGGCAGGTGGCGCCGCCGGCCTCGTAGGCGGCGGCGAGGGTCGCCGGATCGAAATCGGCGCGGATCAGGCCCTTCGACGGCGAGGCCTTCTTCACCTCGGCGATGAGCGCCGGGCGATCCGCGGCCAGATGGGCCCGGATCGCCGCCGCGAATCCGCGCACCGGCTCCGCCTGAGCGACCTTCCGCTCCAGCTTGGCGAGCGGCACGCGCAGCTTCGCCTCGGCGATCTCGCGGCGCTTGTAGGCCTCGATGCGGGCGAGGACGTTCGGCCGCTCGGTCGGGGTCCCGGCGCCGGTCTCCGGGGTCGCCTCGTGCGTCAGCGAGCTCATCGGCCCTCCTGCCCGTTGGAGTGGTCGTTCGAGGCCCGGACGAGGCGGGCGAGCGTCGCCCGGGCGGCCCCGGAATCGACGGCATCCTGCGCCTGCGCGACGCCGTCCGCCAGGGCCTGCGCGGCCCCCGCGACCACGAGCGCCGCCCCGGCGTTGAGGACCGCGATGTCCCGATAGGCGTTCCGCGCACCCGCCAGGACGGCCTCCAGGGACCGCGCGTTGTCGGCCGGGTCGCCGCCGCGCAGCTCCTCGGGCGCGCGCAGCGCCAGCCCGAATTCGCGCGGGTCGATGGTGAAGTGGGACAACCGGCCTTCGTCGAGGGCGACGACCTGCGTCGGGCCGGTGACGGTGATCTCGTCGAGCCCATCGGATCCGTGGACGGTCCAGACCCGGCGGCTGCCGAGTTCGGCCAGGACCCGCGTCAGCGGCTCCGCGAGGGCCGCCTGGGCGACGCCGAAGAGCTGGTAGCCCACGCCGGCCGGGTTGCTCAGCGGGCCGAGCAGGTTGAAGATCGTCCGCACGGGCAGCTCGGACCGGACCGCCGCGACGTGGCGCATCGCCGGGTGGTGAGCCTGCGCGAACAGGAAGCAGAGGCCGGCCTCGTCGAGGCAGCGGGCCTGCGCGGCGGGGTCGAGCCCGAGCCGGACGCCCAGAGCCGCGAGCACGTCGGCGGCGCCGGAGCGCGAGGTCGCCGCGCGGTTCCCGTGCTTCGCCACCGGCACGCCGCAGGCGGCCACGACGATCGCCGCCAGGGTCGAGACGTTCACGCTGCCGGAATGGTCGCCGCCGGTGCCGACGACGTCGACGGCGTTCTCCGGCGCCGCGACGCGCGTCATGCGCGCCCGCATGGCCTCGGCCGCGCCGACGATCTCCTCGACGCTCTCGCCGCGCACCTTGAGGGCGGTCAGGAAGGCGCCGGCCTGGACCGGCGTGACCTCGCCCGACAGCAGGTCGTCGAAGGCGGCGCGGGCCTCGGCGCGATCGAGGGCGAGGCCCCCGGCGACCTTCGCGAGATGGGGTCTGAAGCTGTCCATGAGTTCTTACGGAGGGCCGCCCCGGCCCCCGGCGTCAATGCACGTCGGCGCGCGTCCTGTCACGCGCCGTGTTCCAGGCGGCGGCGAGATCCAGGAAGTTCTTCACGATCTCCACGCCGTGCTGCGACCGGATGCTCTCGGGGTGGAACTGGACGCCGTGGAGCGGCCGGTCGGCGTGCTCCAGGCCCATGATCAGGCCGTCGGCCTCGGCGGTGACCCGCAGGGCCGTCGGGCAGGTCGCGCGGTCGACCACCAGGGAGTGGTAGCGGGTCGCCTCGAAGCTGTCGTTGAGGCCGCGGAACAGGCCGCGCGCGCCGTGCCGGATGGTCGAGACCTTGCCGTGGAGCGGCAGGGGCGCCCGCACGACGTCACCGCCGAAGGCCTGGCCGATCGCCTGGAGGCCGAGGCACACGCCGAAGATCGGGATCTCCTCGGACAGGTCGCGGACCACGTCGAGGCAGATGCCCGCCTCCGTCGGCGTGCACGGCCCGGGCGACAGCACGATCGCGTCGGGCGCCCTGGCGCGGATATCGGCGATCGTGAGCGCGTCGTTGCGCGCGACCTCGACCGCGCCGCAGAGCGGCCCGATCAGGTGCACGAGATTCCACGTGAAGGAATCGTAGTTGTCGATGACGAGGACGTTGGGCATCGCGGCGGCACGCTCGGGCATGCAGGCGATGTGACCGCTCGCACCCGCGCGGTCAACCGTCGGCGTCGGACGGCGGCGCAGCCGCGCGTCCGCCCTACTGCCCGCGCTTGGCCTGCGCGGCGAAGCGCACCGCCTCCTCGGCGGCTCGGAACAGCGCCTTGGCCTTGTTGACGCATTCCTGCTGCTCGGAGGCCGGGTCCGAATCGTAGACGATCCCCGCCCCGGCCTGGACGTGCATCGTCCCGTCCTTCACCACCGCGGTGCGCAGGACGATGCAGGTGTCCATCTCGCCACGCGCGCCGAAATAGCCGATGCAGCCCGCGTACGGCCCGCGCTTCTCGCGCTCTAGCTCGTCGATGATCTCCATGGCCCGCACCTTCGGGGCACCCGAGACCGTGCCGGCCGGAAATCCCGCGGCCAGAGCCTCCAGGGGATCGTGGCGCGGGTCGAGGTCACCCTCGACGTTCGACACGATGTGCATGACCTGGCTGTAGCGCTCGATGAAGAACGAGTCGGTCACCCGGACGCTGCCGATCCGCGACACCCGCCCGGCGTCGTTGCGGCCGAGATCGAGCAGCATCAGGTGCTCGGCCCGCTCCTTCGGATCGGCGAGCAGCTCCTCGGCCAGGGCGGCATCCTCGGCCGGGGTCGCGCCGCGGCGGCGCGTGCCGGCGATCGGGCGGACCGTGACTACCCCGTCCCGCACCCGCACCAGGATCTCCGGCGAGGAGCAGACGATCTGGAAATCCTCGAAATCGAGGTAGCACAGGAACGGCGCCGGGTTCGTCCGCCGCAGCGAGCGGTACAGGCTGAAGGCCGGCAGCGTGAACGGCGCCGAGAAGCGCTGGGACAGCACCACCTGGAACACGTCGCCCGCGACGATGTACTCCTTGGCGCGCGCCACCATGGCGAAGAAGTCGGCCGGCGGCGTGTTCGAGACCGGCTCGGGATGGGCGACCGCCGACAGGTCGACCCGCGCCTCGATCGGCAGCGGCCCCTCGAGGGCGGCGGCGACCCGGTCGACGCGCTGCAGCGCGTCCTCGTAGGCGGCCCGAGCCGCGACGCCTGGGCCGGGCCGGACCGGCGACACGACGGTGATGACGTCGCGGATGGAGTCGAAGACCACCATCACCCGGGGGCGCACAAGGATCGCGTCCGGCACGCCGAGCGGGTCCGGGTTCGGCTCCGGCAGCCGCTCCATGGCGCGGACCATGTCGTAGCCGAGATAGCCGAACAGGCCGGCGGCCATCGGCGGCAGGTTTTGGCCATCCGACTCGCCGATGGCGCTCTCGGCGATCAGGGCGCGCAGGCTCGCGAGCGGCGCCCGGGAATCCGGCTCGAACCGCGTGAGGTCTGCCCCGCGCGCGATCGCGGGCGCGCCCGCCCGGCAGCGCCAGATCAGGTCCGGATCGAGTCCGATCATCGAGTACCGGCCGCGGACAGCGCCGCCCTCGACCGATTCGAGCAGGAAGGCCGGCCCGGAATGGCCGGCGCGCAGCTTGAGGAACGCCGCGACCGGCGTCTCGAGGTCCGCGACGAGGCTTACCGCCACGAGGCTCGGCTGCCCGGCCTCGTAGCGCGCCGCGAAGGCCGCGTAATCGGGCGCTTCGGCCATGCCTCAGTACTCGCCGCCGATGGCGCGCCGCAGGGCCGCCGGGTCGACCTTCACGCCCGCGTTCTTCTGGACCTCGCTGATGTACTGGGACAGCACGTCATCGGCGAGCGCCGCCTGGAAGCTCTGCGTGATCTGCTTGTCGCTCGGGCTATCGGCCACGAAGGCCGGCACCGTCGCCGCCGTGACCTTGAAGACCGCGCGCGAATCGCCCGCGGCCGCCGTGCCGGCCTTGCCGACCGGGGTCGCGAAGATCAGGTTCACGACGTCCGCCGTGAGCATGTCCTTGGCCTGGTTGCGCGCGAGATCCTGCGCCTCCTGCAGGTTGACGCCGACCTCCTGGGCGGCCGCCTCCATGGTCTCGCCCTTGTTGATCTTCTCGACGAGCTCGCGACCCTTGGCCTGAAGGCGCTTGGCGATCTCGGTCGCGGTCCAGCCAGCCTTCACGCCGTCCTTGACCTGATCGAGGGGCTTGTCGTGGGCGGCGTCGATCCCGGTCACGTCGTACCAGACGTAGCCGCCGGTCTTGGTCCGCAGGGGCTCGTTGTCGCCGCCGATCTCGGCGCGGAACAGGGCCGGCAGGGTGGTCTCCGCATCGGGAATGTCGGTGACCCGCTGCCCGTCCGGTCCCTTGCCGTTGGCGTCCACGGCCTTCACGGTGACGATCTTGAGGCCGCGCTCCGCGGCGATGTCGGCGAGGGGCTTGGCGCCGGCGCGCTGGTCCTCAATCGCGTCGCGGGTGGTCTCCATGGCGTCGCGGGCACGGGCCAGGGCGAGGGCCTTGCGGATCTCTCCCTCCACCGCCTCGAACGGCTTCACCGTCCCGGCCTCGATCTTGGTCACGCGCAGCAGCACCGTGCCGAACCGGCCCTGGACCGGCTGGCTCACGCCGCCCTCCGGCAGCGCGAAGGCGGCGTCGGCGACGGCCTTGTCGAACAGCTCGCTCTTGGTCAGCGTGCCGAGGGTCAGGTCCTTCTCGTCGGTGCCGCGCTCGGCCGCCACCGCGTCGAAGGTCTTGGAGCCGTCCGTAATCGCCTTGCGGGCCGCCTCGGCGGCGGCCGCGTCGGGGAACACGATCTGCTGGATGGTGCGCTTCTCGGGCGTGCCGTAGCGGTCCTTGTTCAGCGCGTAGGCGGCGCGGGCGTCGGCCTCCGTGATCGCGTCGGGCTTCGCCATCGCCTCGGGCTCGACCACGAGGAGGTTGACCGACCGGAATTCCGGCGCCCGGAAGCCGGACTTGTTGGCCTCGTACCAAGTCTTGAGCTCGTCGTCCGTCGGATCGGGGATCTGGCCGGCCACCGAAGGGGTCAGCATCAGGTAGGCGGCCGCGCGGCGCTCGGTGGTGTAGCGGTGAACGGCTTCGCGCATGGCGAGCGGCACGTGCAGGTCCGACGACACGGCCTCGGCCAGCTGAAGGCGGGCGATCACCGAGCGCTGCTCGCGCACGAACAGGCCCTCGTTGAGGCCGGCGCGCTGCAGGGTCTGGTAGAAGAGCTGCGGCTCGAACTGACCCTGCTGGTTCTGGAAGCTCTTCTCCTCGTGGATCGCCTTGATCACCGAGGCATCCGGCACGGCGAGGCCGAGATCGTGGGTCTTCTGATCGAGGGCGGCCTCGGTGATCAGCTGCGACATCACCTGCCGGTCCAGACCGAGCATCCGCGCCTGATCGGGCGTGAGCGGACGCTTCAGCTGCGTCTGATAGCGCTGGAGCTGGTTCTGGTAGGCTTGGCGCACCTGCTCGGCGGTGATCGGCGTGCTGCCGACCGTGGCCACCTTGTTGCTCGCGCCGCCGCGGAAGAACTCCTCGACCCCGAAGATGCCGACACCGGCGATCAGCAGCGTGAAGATGATCGTCAAGACGATCTTGCCGAGCCAGTGCTGGCTGGCGTTGCGGATGCCCTGAAGCATGGTCTGTGATCGAGTACCTTCGGCAGCCGCCCCGTCACCGGGCCGGCGCTGTCCCTGAGAGCCGACCGCGATAGACCATTCGCGTCCACAGGCAAAGGCTCGGGCACGCCGGGCCGTTTGCACGCTCAAGCTCGCTCTGGTAGGCCGCGGCAACTTCGGAAACGCCGCGACGGAGCGAGGGCAGGAATGACGCAGTCTGGGCGCAGGCCGCTTGTCGCCGGCAACTGGAAGATGAACGGGACCCGGTCATCCATCCAGGTGGTCGAAGCGATTCGCGACGGGCTGTCGCCGGACCTCGCGTCCCGCATCGACGTGCTGATCTGCCCGCCCGCGACGCTGATCGGATCCTGCGTGGCGGCAGCGGCCGGATCGCCGATCGCGATCGGCGGCCAGAACCTGCATGCCCGCCCGAGCGGCGCCTTCACGGGCTCGATCTCGGCCGAGATGCTCGCCGACCTCGGCGCCAAGTACGTGATCGTCGGCCATTCCGAGCGCCGGGCCTACCACCACGAGACCGACGACGGGGTCCACGCGAAGGCGCTGGGCGCCCGGCGCGCGGGCCTGTGCGGGATCATCTGCGTCGGCGAGACGATCGAGGAGCGCGAGCAGGGGCGCGCCCTCGACATCGTCCGCGCCCAGCTCGCCATCGGCCTGCCGAAGGGCGCGACCGCGGCCGACACGGTGATCGCCTACGAGCCGGTCTGGGCGATCGGCTCGGGGAGGACGCCGACGCCGCGCGACATCGCCGAGGTCCACGCCTCCCTGCGGGAGATGCTCGACAAGCTCGTGGGCGACGAGGCGCAGAAGATCCGCATCCTCTACGGCGGCTCGGTGAAGCCCGGGAACGCCAAGGAACTCCTGTCGGTGGACAACGTCGACGGCGCGCTCGTGGGCGGCGCCAGCCTCGTGGCGGAAGATTTCCTGGGGATCTGCGCCGCCTACGCCTGAGCGCGCAGCCGCCGTTAGGCCCGGGTGCGGCGCTCGCGCGCCCGGGTTGTCAGATCTTGAAGGCCTGCCGGGCGAGCAGCCGCCAGCGGCCGCCGTCGCTGTGCCAGACCTGCATCACGCCGATATGCACCGGTGACGTCTTGCCGACCGAGACCACCTCGCCGGTGAAGATGTGGCGCGCGATCGCGTCGTCGCCGACCACCGAGACGGACCGGTCCGACAGGGTGATGTTTGGGAAGGCCGAGCGCCTGCTGGTCAGCGTCTCGATGAAGGCCGTCTTGTCCTGCACCTGACCGCTGGAATGGCCGTAGCTCAGCCCGTCGAGGACCAGGGCGTCGAGGGCCGGCCCGTCCGCCGACAGAAGGGCCCTGGTGAGGGCGTCGACCGCCTGTTCCACGGCGGCGCCCTGAGCGGCATCGGATCCGCCCGCGGAGCCCGGGCCCGAGCAAATCAGGACGGGCACGGCGATGGCGGCGGCGGCGAGCGCCGCGCGGCGGGACACGGACATGGCTAGCCTCCCGGACCGAGCGGCGCGTTCGGTAGGCCGCCCTTCCCCGACAGAGAGCACGATGCGCGGCCGAAGGCGAGGGTCGAAGCGGACAGCCGGCCGCTCGCGTCAGGTTGGCGACGGGCGACCGGTGGTGTATGTCGTCGCCGAATTCCGGCCGGTCCGCCCGAAGCGTCGCCCCCGAAGCTCTCGCCGCACGCCCCCGTGCCCGGGAGGTTCGTGAACGATCGCGGGCCCCGGCCCTCGTGCGTTCGTCTTCCGGTGCCCGCTGCCGGCGCGCGGCGCTGAAGAAGACTCCGGAACACCGATGCAGACCGTCCTGATCGTCGTCCACCTCATCATCGTGCTCGCGCTGATCGGCGTCGTGCTGCTCCAGCGCTCCGAGGGTGGCCTCGGGCTCGGCGGTGGCGGCGGTGGCGGCGTCGGCGGATTCATGACCGGCCGCGGTCAGGCCAACGCCCTGACGCGGGCCACCGCGATCCTGGCGGCCCTGTTCTTCACGACCAGCATGGTCCTCGCCATCCTGTCGCATCGCTCGGCGGCGCCCAAGTCGATCCTCGACACCGGCGCGCCGCAGACGTCCGGCCAGCCGGCCAAGCAGCCGACCGGTGCCGACAACCTGCTCGACACGCTGCGCCAGCAGCAGGACCGGGCGCCCGCGAACGCTCCGGCCCAGTCGGCCCCGGCCCCCGCGCAGCCGGCGGTTCCGGAAGCGCCGCAGTCGCGCTGACGGCGCGCGCCGCGGGCGGCGCAGCGTCCGACCCTTGTCCCGACGGACCGGCGCTCGGCCGGTCCACGCCATGCGTCGCGCGATCCCCAGCCCATGCACCGGCCGGGGCCTCCGCCGTTTGGCAAATGCCAGCAGCTTCTTTATGGACCGAGGCCCATGACGCGGTACGTTTTCATCACCGGCGGCGTGGTTTCCTCTCTCGGCAAGGGCCTCGCCTCGGCTGCCCTGGCGGCGGTCCTTCAGGCCCGCGGCTACCGGGTCCGGATGCGCAAGCTCGACCCCTACCTCAACGTCGATCCGGGCACGATGAGCCCGACGCAGCACGGCGAGGTGTTCGTCACCGACGACGGCGCCGAGACCGACCTCGACCTCGGGCATTACGAGCGCTTCACCGGCGTCCCGGCGAGCCGGGCGGACAACATCACCACGGGCCGCATCTACCAGGACATCATCGCCAAGGAGCGGCGCGGCGACTACCTCGGCGCCACGATTCAGGTGATCCCGCACGTCACCAACGCGATCAAGGACTTCGTCCTCGACGGCAACGACAGCTTCGACTTCGTGCTGGTGGAGATCGGCGGCACGGTCGGCGACATCGAGGGCCTGCCGTTCTTCGAGGCGATCCGGCAGCTCGGCCAGGAACTGCCGCGGGGCACCTGCTGCTACGTCCACCTGACGCTGCTGCCCTACATCCCGTCCGCCGGCGAGCTGAAGACCAAGCCGACGCAGCACTCCGTGAAGGAGTTGCGCTCGATCGGCATTCAGCCCGACATCCTGCTCTGCCGCTGCGACCGGCCGATCCCGATGGACGAGCGGCGCAAGCTCGCGCTGTTCTGCAACGTCCGCCAGACCGCGGTGATCGAGGCGCTCGACGTGGCCTCGATCTACGAGGTGCCGCTCTCCTACCGGACCGCCGGCCTGGACCGCGAGGTGCTCGGCCATTTCGGCCTAGAGCACGGCGAGGAGCCGGATCTCGGCCGCTGGCAGACCATCGCGGAGCGCGTGCGCAATCCCGAGGGCGAGGTCTCGATCGCCATCGTGGGTAAGTACACGGGGCTGAAGGACGCCTACAAGTCGCTGACCGAGGCGCTGACCCACGGCGGCATCAGCCACCGGGTGAAGGTCAACCTCGAGTGGATCGAGGCCGAGGTGTTCGAGCGCGAGGATCCGGCGCCCTTCCTCGAGGGTCTCAACGGGATCCTGGTCCCGGGCGGCTTCGGCCAGCGCGGGGCCGAGGGCAAGATCCGCGCGGCCCGCTACGCCCGCGAGAAGCGCATCCCCTACCTCGGCATCTGCTTCGGCATGCAGATGGCGGTGATCGAGGCCGCCCGCTCGCTGGCCGGGATGCCGGAGGCGAATTCGACGGAGTTCGGCGAGACCGCCGAGCCGGTGGTCGGCCTGCTCACCGAGTGGCTGCGCGGCAACGAGCTGGAGCGGCGCGCCGCGGCCGGCGACCTCGGCGGCACGATGCGGCTCGGCGCCTACGAGGCGAAGCTCGACCCCGAGTCGAAGATCGCCCAGATCTACGGGTCCGAGCAGATCTCGGAGCGGCACCGCCACCGCTACGAGGTCAACATGGCCTATCGCGAGCGGCTGGAGGCCAAGGGCCTGCGCTTCTCCGGCGTCTCGCCCGACGGCCTGCTGCCCGAGACCGTGGAGCATGTCGGGCACCCGTGGTTCATCGGCGTGCAGTTCCACCCGGAGCTGAAGTCGCGCCCGTTCGAGCCGCACCCGCTGTTCAAGGGGTTCGTCGGCGCCGCGATCGAGCAGAGCCGCCTGGTCTGAGGCCGCGGCGGCGCGCCGCTGCTCGCGCGGCGCCCCGCGGCCCTATATCCTCGGTGCCGTGACCGAGATCCTCTTCTACCACATGCAGCGGCAGCCCCTGGAGAAGGTGCTGCCGAACCTCGTCGAGCGCTCGCTGGACCGCGGCTGGCAGGCCGCGATCCAGGCGGCCAGCGAGGAACGGCTGCAGGCGCTCGACGACCACCTCTGGACCTATTCCGACGAGAGCTTCCTGCCGCACGGCACCGACCGCGAGCCCGACGCCGCGAGTCAGCCGGTGGTGCTCACGCTCCGGGACGTGAATCCCAACACGGCCTCGATCCGCTTCCTCGTGGAGGGCGCCGACCTGCCGCCCGACGCCGGGCAGTACGAGCGGATCTGCATCCTGTTCGACGGGACCGATCAGGACGCCCTCCTGCGCGCCCGCGAGCAGTGGAAACAGGCCAAGGACGCCGGCCACGCGGTGGCCTACTGGCAGCAGGACGATACCGGACGCTGGAACAAGAAGGCTTGATGGTGCCCCTCCACGGACGTCTCGCGCGCGCCGCGCTCGCCCTCACCCTGGCTGTCGCCGCACCCGCCGGCACCCTGGCCCAGGACGCGCCGCATCCGCATCCCGCGGAGAGCAAGCCGGCGCCGCGCGGCCCGGAGGGGCGCCGCCTCCCGCCCGATTCGACGACGAGGCAGAGCGTCACGCTGCCGGACGGCCGGACCCTCGACTTCACCGCCACGGCCGGCAGCCTGCCCCTCGTCGACGAGGCGGGAAAGCTCCAGGCCGAGATCGCCTACGTCGCCTACACGATGGCGCCGCAGGCCGGCCGCGAGCGGCCCGTCACCTTCGCGGTCAACGGCGGCCCGGGCGCCGCGTCGGCCTATCTCAACATCGGGGCGATCGGGCCCTGGCGGCTGCCGGTCGGCGGCGACAGCATCAGCCCGTCGCAGCCGGTGACGCTGACGCCCAACGACGGGACGTGGCTGGGCTTCACCGACCTCGTCTTCATCGACCCCGTGGGCACCGGCTACAGCCGGGCCGCGGACGGGAACGGCAAGGCCTACTGGTCGATCGATTCGGACGCCTCGACCCTGGCGGCGACCATCGCCCGCTACCTGCGCGTCAACGACCGGATGGCGAGCCCGAAATTCTTCGTCGGCGAGAGCTACGGCGGATTCCGCGGCCCGCTGATCGCCGAGAAGCTCCAGGAGGAGATCGGCGTCGGCCTCTCCGGCATGGTGCTGCTCTCGCCGGTGCTCGATTTCGCGTGGCTGGAGACGCCGCGGGCCAACCCCTGGGGCTACGTGCTGAAGCTGCCCTCGCTGGCGGCCGGCGCCCTGGAGCGGGCCGGCACGGTGCCGACGCCCACCCTTCTCGGCGACGCGGAGGCGTACGCCACCGGTCCGTACCTGAGCGATCTGCTGAAGGGGCCGAGCGATGCGGCGGCCGTCGCCCGGATGACCGAGAAGGTCGCGCCCCTGGTCGGCCTCGACCCCGCCCTGGTGCGCGCGCAGGCGGCGCGCCTCTCGACCCGCAGCGTCCAGCGCGAGATCGACCGCGCCGAGGGCCGCGTGACCAGCGCCTACGACACCGGCATCACCGGCTGGGACCCGAACCCGGACGCCGCCCAGTCGAGCTTCGAGGACCCCCAGCTCACGGCCCTCCAGGCGCCGCTGACCAGCGCGATGCTCGACCTCTACGCGCGCGCGCTGAAGTGGCCGGTGACCAACATGCGCTACGAGCTCCTGAACAACGCGGTCAATCGCGGCTGGAGCTGGGGCTCGGGCCGGCAGGCCCCGGAGGTCCTGTCGAACCTCAAGGGCGACCTCGCGCTCGACGGGCACCTGCGCGTCCTCGTGGCGCACGGCTACACCGACCTGGTGACGCCCTACTTCGCCTCGAAGCTCCTGCTCGCGCAGGTCCCCGCCTACGCGGCCGGACGCCTGAGCCTCGCGGTCTATCCGGGCGGGCACATGTTCTACACGCGCCCGGACTCGCGCGCCGCGTTCAGGGCGGACGTCGAGCGGATGTACACGGACGCCCTGAAGGTGCGCGACGCCGGCCCGACCCGTCCGGCCGGCGCCCCCGCCGAGCATCTCAGGACCGCGCCGTGACGCTCCCCGCCCGCCTGGCCATTCACGCGTCGTCGAAGGCGAGGGCTTCGGCCGGGTAATCGACCATCGTCCGGCGCTGCGCGTCGGTGTTCTGCCACTCCCCGACCTTCATGTAGCGGCCCTCGAGATCGCGGACCTCGACCACCTTCCCGATGGTGGGGATCGACTGGAAGCCCTGCGGCCAGTTCGACGCGAAATAGAAGACCTGCTCGACGTGGTCCGAGAGGTGGCAGATCCCCGGTCCGAAGGTTCCCAGCCCGAACACGAGGTAGCGGCCGTTCACCAGGGCCGCGACGTCGGAGATCAGCGACTCGCTCTGGATCTCCACCGGCAGGCCGCGTCGCGCCGCGTAGGCCTCCACCTCGGCGATGACCGGGTTCAGCCTGTTCTCGAAGACGAGCTTGACCGAGCGGATCCGGCCCTCGGCCAGCAGCCGGTCGATGACCATCCGGTAGAATGCGAGGGGCGGTTGCGGGTAGTGCGGATCGACCCAGGTGCTGAAGATGTCGCCCGAGCGGATGTGGATCAGGAGCTGGTCGTCGGGCTTGGCCGGGAAGGTCCTGGGCAGGCCGTTGAACAGCGGCCGGATCACGCTCTGCACGATCGCGCGCGAATCCGTCGGTCCCCGCAGCGCGGTCACGCGCTCGAACTGCGTCGGGTCGAAGTACAGACCCGACAGGAAGTAGCCGTCCGGCGGCAGCGGTTCGTCCGGCGGGATGAAGGTGATGCCGTCGCAGGTCAGCCGCTCGGTCAGGAAGATCACCTTGCTGCGGTCGACCTTGGGGACCTTGATGTATTTCAGGTTGAGCGCCTTCGCGACCGACACCGCGATGATGTACTGGACGAGGCAGTTGCCGAAGGCGCCGTTCTCGAACAGCGACAGACCGACGAGGGCGCGGCTCGCGCGGTCGGGCGCCGATTGGAGATTGTAGGTGACGTAGACGTTGGCCCCGGACTTCTCGTTCAGGAGCGTCACGTCGAGGCCGAGCATCGCCCGGAGGGCGATCAGGTCGACGGCGGCCTCTTCGGCGCGGACGGCAACGGGGACGATCCGGGCCGGCTCCGGCGCGGCGACCCGCACCGCGCGCGCCCAGGCCCGCTCGTCGGGGACGATGGCGGCCACGAGGGCGTCCGGGGTCGCGCTCCAGCCGGCGAGGTCCGGCTCGATCCACGTCGCGCCGTCCTGCGAGACCGCCACGGCGACGTCGCCGGGTTCCGGAGGGACCACCCCTCCCCCCGGTCGCAGGGCGACGGAGTGGATCGGGAAACGGCCGCCGAGATCGACTTCGAGCCACCTCGTACCCGCGTCCGATACGATCCGCGGGTCTCGGCCGGCCGCCAGATCGACGAGGACCGGGGTCGGATCGTCTGTCAGGGCCATCGGGTCTCCGGGAGCTTACCGCCCGCGCCGGGCGGGTGTCGGGTGCGGCGGTGCCTGCTCCGGGGCGCGGCCGTCAAGCCCGTCCGTGCCGCGGCGCGGCGCGGGAATCGGCCGCGATCCGGCGTCGCTCCGTTGTGTCCCGGCGGTCATGCGTCTACAACGACCGGGTGACGGTGCCCCGGCGACGGGGTGAAAAGGGAATGCGGTGAGGGGTCCGAGGCCCCGATTCCGCGGCTGCCCCCGCAACTGTGAGCGGCGAGCGCCCGCCAAGCGCCACCGGAGCGATCCGGGAAGGCGGCGGGCGCGCCGAGCCGCGAGCCAGGAGACCTGCCGTCACGACAGGATCCCGCAATGCCGCCGGTGGGGCGGCTGGAGACACTGCTGATGACGACCCAAACCCTCGCCCCCGTCGCCGCCGGCACCCGCGCGTCGGAGCGCCCGATCGCCGTCGCGCTCGCGGCCGTGCTGGGCCTCGGCCTGCTGTTCATGGCGGGCTTCTCGCCGGCGATCGCGCTCCACAACGCGGCGCACGATTTCCGACACACCCAGAACTTCCCCTGCCACTGACGTCCCCGGAACAGGGATGATCATCCGGCTCCTGTCGGCGGCCCTCGCCGCCGGCTTCTTCGCGGCTGCCGTCGTGACGGGCCTCGAACTCACGCTGACCTCGCCGCTGATCGTCGCGGCCGAGCGCTACGAGCAGCAGGAGGCGCCGCGTCAGGCCGCCGAGACGCTCCCGATCAGGGCGCTCCCGATCGTGCTGGCCCATGCCGGGCACGACCACGCCGCGCCCGACGCCGCGCCGGAATGGCAGCCCGGCCCCGGCCTGCCGCGGATGGCCTTCACCGGGCTCGCGACCCTCGTCGGCGGCGTCGGCTACGCGCTGCTGCTCGGCGCGGTGATGCTTGCCTGCGGCCGCGAACCCACGCCACAGGTCGGGCTCGCCTTCGCGGTGGCGGGCTTCGCCAGCGTCGCCCTCGCGCCGGGCCTCGGCCTGCCGCCGGAACTGCCCGGCAGCGCGGCGGCCCCGCTCGCGACACGCCAGGCGTGGTGGGTGATGACCGCCGCGGCGACCGGGATGGGGCTCTACCTGATCACGATCCGCCGCGCGCTGATCACCATCCTCGGGGGGCTCGTCCTGATCATCGCCCCGCACGCGGTCGGCGCACCGCAGGCGCCGGAGGCCGCGTCGGAGCTTCCGGCCGCGCTGGCCGCGCAGTTCGCCGCGCGGTCGCTGGCCATCAGCTTCGTGTTCTGGATCCTGATCGGGCTGGGACTCGGCTGGGCGTGGCAGGCCTTCGCCCGCGGCGCGGATCGGGGAGCGGCCCGTGCCTGAGACCATTCTCTACGTCTGCACCACCTGCCGCCGCTCGGACGACGACCCGGACGGCCCCCGCGCCGGGGCCCGCCTGCTGGAGGCGCTCCGGGCGCGGAGCGGCGGCACGCCGGATCTGCGGGTCGAGGCGGTGGAGTGCCTGTCGGTCTGCAAGCGGCCCTGCACCGTGGCGGTCGCCGCGCCCGACCGCTGGACCTACGTCTA
Organism: Methylobacterium sp. ME121; assembly: GCF_000974725.1. Classification (NCBI taxonomy): domain Bacteria; kingdom Pseudomonadati; phylum Pseudomonadota; class Alphaproteobacteria; order Hyphomicrobiales; family Methylobacteriaceae; genus Methylobacterium; species Methylobacterium sp. ME121. The sequence goes on along the minus strand of NZ_BBUX01000003.1, from coordinate 97,555 downwards.
CGGCGACATGGATCCGGCCGCCTCGGCCGAGATCATCCTCGGCGGGCTCGCGGCCTACGCGGCGACCCCGGACGGCATCGTGCCCTGGCGCGAGCGTCCGGAGGCGTTCCGCAAGGGCGTGATCGCCCGCATCCCCCCTTTCCCAGAACCCCGCCCGGTCCCCGCCGGCACCCTGGAGGCCGCGGAATGACCCTCGTGAACAAGATCCCCTGCACCATCGTCACCGGCTTCCTCGGGGCCGGCAAGACGACCCTCGTCCGCCACGTGGTCGAGAACGCCAAGGGGCGCCGCCTCGCCATCCTGGTGAACGAGTTCGGCGACATCGGCTTCGACAAGTCGTTCCTGGCGGCCTGCGGCGTCGAGGGCTGCACCGAGGACGCCATCGTCGAGCTGCCGAACGGCTGCATCTGCTGCACGGTCGCGGACGATTTCGTTCCCGCGCTGGAGACCCTGCTCGGCCGCGCCGAGCCGCCGGAGCACATCCTGATCGAGACCTCGGGTCTCGCGCTGCCGAAGCCGCTCGTCCAGGCGTTCCAGTGGCCGGCGATCCGCTCGCGGGTGACCGTCGACGGCGTGGTCGCCGTGGTCGACGGCCCGGCGGTGGCCTCGGGCGCCTTCGCAGAGGATCCGGAGGCCTTGGCGGCCCAGCGGGCCGCCGACCAGTCGGTCGACCACGACAATCCCCTGGAGGAGGTTTTCGAGGACCAGCTCCTCTGCGCCGACCTCGTGGTGGTCAACAAGGCCGACCTGATCGACGCCGCGACCCGGGCGCGGGTCCGCGCCGAGGTCGAGGGGCACCTGCCCCGCGCCGTGAAGGTCGTCGAGACCGAGAACGGCGCCATCGACCCGCGGGTGCTGCTCGGCCTCGGCGCGGCCGCCGAGGACGATCTCGACGCCCGCCCCTCGCATCACGGCGAGGGCGAGGACCACGACCACGACGATTTCGAGACCGTGGCGCTGCCGGTCCGCCCGGCGGTGACCGCGGGGGATCTCGCGGCCCGGGTCGAGGCGGCGGCCGAGGCCGCCGGCGTCCTGCGCATCAAGGGCTTCGCCGAGGTCGAGGGCAAGCCCATGCGCCTCGTGGTGCAGGGTGTCGGCCGGCGCGTCACCCATCATTTCGACCGCCCCTGGCGGGCCGGGGAAGCCCGCGACGGGACGCTGGTGGTGATCGGCCTGAAGGGCTTCGACAAGGACGCCGTCGCGGCGGCCCTCGCGGGATGAGGTCGGTCGCGCACGCCCGCCCGGACTCGCTCTAGGGGCCGCCGCGGTGCATCTCGTGCGCATCGATGCCGTGTCCCTCGACGAGGGCGAGGCGGCCGTGGATCTCGGGCAGGAGCCCGGCGACCTCGTGGTGCTGTCGTTCACCGACAGCGACCTCGCTTCGGTCGGGCAGGCCCACGCCGCGGAGCCCGGTCTGCCGAGCCTTCGGCTCGCGAAGCTCGCCAAGCTGCGGCATCCGCTCTCGGTCGACCTCTACGTCGAGCGGGTCGTGGCGCGCGCCAAGGTCGTGGTGATCCGCTGCCTGGGCGGGCTCGACTACTGGCGCTACGGGATCGAGCGTTGCGCCGAGGCCGCGCGGGCGCACGGCGTCGTGCTGGCGGTCCTGCCGGGCGACGACCGGCCGGATCCGCGCCTCGCGGCGTTCTCCACTGATCCCGACCTCGCCGGGCAGCTCGACGCCTATTTCCGCGGCGGCGGGCCCGACAACCTGCGGCGGATGCTGCGGAGCCTGGCGATCCGCCTCGGCGGCGACGGCCGGGTCGAGCCGCCGCAGCCGCTCCCGCGCGGCTTTCCGTGGTGCCCCGGCTGCGGGGTCCTGCCCCTCGAGACGGCCCTCGCCGCGGCCGGGACCGCGGTCCCGCTCGCCGGTGCGCGGATCGCCGCCGAGCCCGTCGCGCTCCTCCTGATCTACCGCTCCGCCGTGCTCGGCGGCGATACCGGCCCGTTCGCCGCCCTCGCCGCCGCCCTGCGGGCCCGCGGGATCGGCGTGCTGCCGATGGCGGTGTCCAGCCTGAAGGAGCCGCAGGCCGCCGCCGCGGTCGCCGCGGCCGTGCGCGCGCGCAGGCCCGACCTCGTGATCGCCGCCACCGCCTTCTCGGCCCGCGAGGACGAGACCGACTTCGTCCTCGACGGCGCCGACTGCCCGGTCCTCCAGGCCTTCACGGTGGGCTCGCCGCGCGCGGCCTGGGCGGCCTCCGCCCGCGGCCTGGGCGCGGCCGATCTCGCCATGCAGGTCGCGCTGCCGGAATTCGACGGCCGGCTCTCGGGCTTCCCGATCTCGTTCAAGGAGGAGAGCGCCGAGATCGCCGGCTTCGCCGAGCGCCGCGCCGTGCCCTACGAGGCCGGCATCGCCGCGCTCGCCGACCGGGCCACGGGATGGCTGCGGCTGGCCGCCCTGCCGCGCGCGGCGCGGCGCGTCGCCCTGGTCCTGTCCGACTATCCCGCCCGCGGCGGCCGGGCCGGGTTCGCGGTCGGCCTCGACACGCCCGCGAGCGCCCGCGCGATCAGCGCCGACCTCGCGGCCGCCGGCTACGCGGCGGGCGCGCTGCCGGAGGCGGGAGCGCTGATGGCGGCGCTCACGGAGGGCGCGGCCCAGTTCCGGGTGCCGCTCGCGGCCTACGCGGCGTGGTGGCGCTCGCTCACCGAGGACGTCCGCGCCGCCGTCACCGCCAGCTGGGGCGAGGCCGAGGCGGACCCGGCCTGCGTCGACGGCGCCTTCCGCTTCCGGATCGTCCGGGACGGCAACCTCGCGGTCTTCCTCCAGCCCGACCGCGGCCGCGATCCCGATCGCAAGACCGGCTACCACGACCTCGAGTGGGCACCGACCCACGCCTACCTGGCGTTCCATCTCGGTCTGCGGCAGGGTTTCGACGCCCTGGTGCAGCTCGGCACGCACGGCACCGCGGAGTGGCTGCCGGGCAAGGCCGTGGCCCTGTCGCCCGACTGCTTCCCGGCGCTCTGCGTGGGCGGGCTGCCGGTGATCTACCCGTTCATCGTCGACGACCCGGGCGAGGCCGCGCCGCTCAAGCGCCGTCTCGGCGGGGTCGCGCTCGGGCACCTGACGCCCGACACCGCCGTCCACGCGCTGACACCCGAGGCGGCCCGGCTCCGCGAGCTGGTGGAGGAGTATTCGGCGGCCAGCGTGCTCGACCCCCGCCGCGCCCACCTCATCGCCCGGGCCATCCTGGAGGAGGCCGGGGCGGCCGGTCTGCTGGACGGTGCCGGGATCGGCGCGGACACGCCGATGGACGAGGCGCTGACGCGGCTCGACGCGCATCTCTGCGATCTCGGCGAGACCGTGTTCCGCGACGGCCTGCACGTCTTCGCCCGCGCGCCGCACGGGGCTGCGGAGCCCGTCGCGGCGAGCGCGGACTCCGAGCGCGCCGGCCTGCTCGCCGCCCTCGACGGGCGGTTCGTCCGTCCGGGCCCCTCCGGCTCGCCGTCCCGCGGGCGGGCCGACGTGCTCCCGACCGGGCGCAACCTCGCGACCCTCGACCCGCGGGCCATCCCGAGCCGCGCCGCCGCGCTCCTCGGCGAGAAGGCCGCCGCCGCCGTGGTGACCCGCTACCTTCAGGACGAGGGCGCCTATCCGGCCCGGATCGTCATGGATCTCTGGGCCTCGCCGACCCTGCGCACCGGCGGCGAGGACGTGGCCCACGCCCTGGCCCTGATGGGCGTGCGGCCGGTCTGGGACCACGCCAGCACCCGCGTCACCGGCTTCGAGATCCTTCCCCTCGCGATGCTGGACCGGCCGCGGATCGACGTCACCGTCCGGGTTTCCGGCGCGTTCCGCGACACCTTCCCCGACACGCTGGCGCTCCTCGACCGCGCCGCCCGCGCCGTGGCTGAGCGGGACGAGGCCGACGACGAGAATCCCCTGGCGGCGGCGCGGCGGCGGGGCGACGGCGCCGCGCGCGTCTACGGGGCCGCGCCCGGCCGCTACGGCGCCGGCACCGCCGCCACCGCCCTCGACGGCGCCTGGGACGGCCGCGCCGACCTCGGCCGCGCCTATCTGGCCGCCAGCGGTCACGCCTACGGCGACCGCGACGGCCCGGACGCCGATTTCGCCGCCCGCGTCGCGGCGGCCGACGCCTATCTCCACGCCTTCGACGTGGCCGAGCGCGACCTGTTCGACGGCGACGCCGGCGTCGACGCGATGGGCGGTTTCGCGGCGGCCGCGGCCCTGGAGGGCGCGAAGCCCGCGCTCTACAGCCTCGACGTGTCGGTGCCGGAGCGGCCGAAGGCGCGGACGGCCCGGGAGGACGCCGCCCGCCTGATTCGCGGGCGCCTCGCGGATCCCCGCTGGATCGCGGCCCAGCTGCGCCACGGCTACAGGGGGGCGCAGGAGCTCGCCCAGGGGCTCGACGCGGTCTTCGTCCTGGCCGCCGCGAGCGACGCGGTGACGGATGCCGGCTTCGAGGCGCTCTACGCGGCCTGGGTCGCCGATGCCGAGGTGTTCGAGCACCTGCGCGCCGCCAATCCCGCCGCGGCCCGGGCGATCCTCGAACGGTTCGACGAGGCGCGGGATCGCGGCCTCTGGCACAGCCGGCGCAACGCCCTCCCGGCCGACGCCCTGATGCGCGAGGCCGCCGAGTGAGCGCCGCCCCGCATCGGCGCGTCCCGCCCGAGGCGCCCGCCCGCCGGGGCTGGTGCCCGGGCCTGGCCAAGCCCATGCCGACGGGCGACGGCCTGCTCGCGCGCGTGCACCCGCCGCTCGGAATCCTGACCCTGGATCAGGCCCGCGCGGTGGCGGACGGGGCGCGGCGCTTCGGGAACGGGCACCTGGATCTCACCGCGCGGGCTAATCTTCAGATCCGCGGCGTCTCCGAGGCGACGCGCGTTCCGCTCGCCGCCTGTCTCGCGGCCCGGGGCCTCGGCGACGCGCGCGCCGACGGCGGCCCCCAGCGCCTGACGCTCACGAGCCCGCTGGCGGGTCACGATCCGGACGAGACGATCGACGTGCCGGCCCTGGCCGCCGCCATCGAGGCTGCCGGGCTCGCGACACCCGGACTTCCGGCCAAGACCCTCGTCGTCGTCGAGGGCCGCCCCGGCCGGGCGGTGCCCGAGGCGGATCTCTGCGCCGTCGCCGAGGGGCCGGGCGTCGTCGCGATCGCGGTCGCCCGCGGTGAGACCTCGCGGACGCTCCTGACCTGCAGGGAGGACGCGGCGCCCGGCCACGTGGCGGCCCTGCTCGGCGCCTTCGCGGGGACGGGCCGGCGCCGGATGCGCGACCTGGCGGACGACGAGCTGGCCGCGCTGACCGAGGCTCTTCGCTCGGGCAGGCCGGCGCCCCCGATCGGACCGGCTTACACGCGCCGCGGCTTCGCACCGGAACGGGAGCCGGCACGTCCGGCGCGCGGATCGGATCTCCGGGGCGTCGCCATCGACGCGCCGTTCGGGCGCTGCACCGCCGATGCCCTCGACCGGGTCGCGGCCACGGCGACGGCGGTCGGCACGGACGCGATCCGCCTCTCCCCCACGCGCGGCTTCGTGCTGCTGGTGCCGGCCACCGCCTTCGACGCGGCGGCGGCCGCGACGGCGGCGCTCGCGGCGGAGTTCATCGTCGTCCCGGACGATCCGCGGCGCGCGATCGCGGCCTGCACGGGGGCTCCGGCCTGCGCCTCCGGATCGACCCCCACGCTGACGGATGCGGCGCGCCTCGCGGCGGCGTTCGGCCCGCTGGCGGGCGCGGGCCGCGCCGCGCACGTCTCGGGCTGCGCCAAGGGCTGCGCGCGACCGGGCCCGGCCGACCTGACCCTCGTCGGCCGGGACGGGCGCTACGGCGTGGTGATCGGGGGGGCGCCCGGCGATGAGCCGGCGATGGATCTCCCTATCGAGGCCGTGCTGGAGCGGCTAGGAAGAGCCGAGATCGACGGGCTTTCCGCCGCCTTCGCGCCGGAGATCACCCCTTCGGCATGCGGGAGGACCAGGAGACCGGCATGAGCGCGAGCCAGAACGCCCTGCGCCAGACAGGATCGGAGCCGGCCGCGGCCCACGAGTCCCCGTCCCGCTACGACTACATCCGCGACGGCGGCGCGATCTACGCGCGCTCCTTCGCGATGATCCGCGCCGAGGCGGATCTCGGGCGCTGGTCGGGCGCCGCCGAGCGCGTCGTCGTGCGCATGATCCACGCCTGCGGCATGACCGACCTGCCGACCGACGTGGAGATGGCGCCCGATTTCGCCGAGGCCGGGGTCGCGGCTCTGAAGGCCGGCGCGCCGATCCTGTGCGACGTCCGCATGGTCGCCGACGGCGTCACCCGGGCTCGCCTGCCCGCCGACAACAGGGTGATCTGCACGCTCGGTGACCCGCGCGTGCCCGATCTCGCCAAGAGCCTCGGCACGACCCGCTCCGCGGCCGCCATGGAGCTGTGGCGGGAGCATCTCCCGGGCAGCGTCGTGGCGGTGGGCAACGCCCCGACCGCCCTGTTCCGCCTCCTGGAACTGCTCGATGCCGGCGTGGCGCCGCCCGCCGCGGTGATCGGCATCCCGGTGGGCTTCGTCGGCGCGGCGGAGTCGAAGGAGGCCCTGGCGCGGGACGGCCGCGTGCCGTTCGTGGTCGTGCACGGGCGGCGCGGCGGCAGCGCCATGACGGCCGCGGCGGTCAACGCGCTCGCCAGCGAGGTCGAGTGATGGACGGTTTCGAACGCCTCGACGGCCCGACCGAGGAAATCCCCGCGGCCGCCGTGACGGGCACGCTCTACGGCGTCGGGATGGGCCCGGGCGATCCGGAGCTGCTGACCGTGAAGGCGCAGCGCATCCTGATGCGCGCGCCGGTGCTGGTGCATTTCTGCAAGCGCGGCCGGCGCGGCAACGCCCGCACGATCGCGGACGCGATCCTGCGCGATCCCGCCCGCGAGATGGCCCTCGCCTATCCCTACACGACCGAGATCCACCCCGAGCACCCGGACTACGTGGCGGCGCTGGCCGGCTTCTACGACGACGCGGCCGGGCAGCTCGCCGATCACCTGGGTGCCGGGCGGGACGTCGCGATCCTGTCGGAGGGCGACCCCTTCTTCTACGGCTCGTTCATGCACCTGTGGCGGCGCCTGAAGGACCGCTTCCCCGTGGATGTCGTTCCGGGCGTCACCGGCATGTCGGGCTGCTGGACCCGGGCCGGCACGCCGATCACCTGGGGCGACGACGTCCTCACCGTCCTGCCGGCAACCCTGTCGCTCGACGCGCTGACCGAGCGCCTGCGCGGCACGGACGCGGCTGTGGTGATGAAGCTCGGGCGCCACCTTCCGAAGGTGCGGGCCGCCCTGTCGGCCGCCGGGCTGCTCGCGCGCGCAGTCTACGTGGAGCGCGGCACGATGGCGGGCGAGCGGGTCGTGATGCTGGCCGACAAGGCCGACGACGACGCGCCCTACTTCTCGATGGTGCTCCTGCCCGGAGAGGGCCGCCGGCCGTGAGCGGGAGCCTCACCGTCGTCGGCCTCGGGCCAGGCGACGCGGCCCTGCTGACCGAGTCGGCCCGCCGGGCGCTGGACGCGGCGGAGGACGTCGTCGGCTACTTCCCCTACGTGGCCCGCGTGCCCGAGCGCCCCGGCCTCGTCCGGCACGCCAGCGACAACCGGGTGGAGGTCGACCGGGCGCGCCACGCGCTGCAGCTCGCAGCGTCCGGGCGCCGGGTCGCGGTCGTTTCCGGCGGCGATCCCGGCGTCTTCGCCATGGCGGCGGCGGTGTTCGAGGCGGTCGAGTACGGCGAGCCCGGCTGGCGCGACCTCGCCATCACGGTGGAGCCCGGCATCACCGCGATGCTCGCCGCCGCGGCCCGGCTCGGCGCGCCGCTCGGCGGGGATTTCTGCGCGCTCTCGCTCTCGGACAACCTGAAGCCCTGGCCGGTGGTGACCGCGCGGCTGGAGGCGGTGCTGCGCGCGGATTTCGTGGTCGCGCTCTACAACCCGATCTCCACCGCCCGGCCCTGGCAGCTCGGGGCGGCGCTGGAGATCGCGGCCGGGATCCGGGCGCCCGACACGCCCGTGATGTTCGCCCGCGCCGTCAGCCGGCCGGACGAGGCGATCCGGGTCGCGACCCTCGCGGAGGCGCCCGCGGTGGCGGCCGACATGGCCACGATGGTGATCCTGGGCGCCTCGACGACGCGGCTGATCCCGCGCGCCGGCCGGGCGCCGTTCGTCTACACCGCCCGCAAGGTCGAGGGACCGGCGTGATCGCTTGCGTCCAGCCAGCGGCGCGCGCCCGCTTCGTCCGCGACGCGGGGCACGTCGGGCTTGGCCGGCCGGCGCACCATCACGACCGGGAGGCCGAGGCTCCGCGCCGCCGCGATCTTGCCGTAGGTCGCCGCGCCGCCGGCGTTCTTGCTGACCACGATCTCGATCCGGTTCGCCCGCATCAGGGCCGCCTCGGACGCGGCGTCGAAGGGCCCGCGCGCCTCCAGGGCGGTGAGATGCGGCACCGGCAGGATCCCGGCCAGCGGCTCGACCGTCCGGGCCAGATAGCTGTGCTGGGGCGCCGCCGCGAAGGCCCCGGCCTCCTGCCGACCGATCGTCAGGAACACGCGCCGGGGTTCCGCGCCGAGGGCGGCGACCGCCTCCGCCATCCCGTCGACCTCGATCCAGTCGTCGCCGCGCTCGCGGCTCCAGGCGGGCCGGCGGATCGCGAGGAGCGGCACCCCCGTCAGGGCCGCCGCGCGCGCGGCGTTGGTCGACATCTGCGCGGCGAACGGGTGGGTCGCGTCGATCAGGCGGGTGATCGCCTCGGTCCGCAGGTAGCGGGCGAGACCCTCGGCGCCGCCGAACCCGCCGATCCGGGTCGGCACCGGCTCGGGCTTCGGCGCCGCGGTCCGGCCTGCCAGCGAGAGCGTCACGGCGCGATCCGCCCGGCCGGCGAGCGACCGGACCAGGGCGCTCGCCTCGCCGGTCCCGCCGAGGATCAGGACCCGCAGTGTGCCGGCGGTGGAGGGCGGCGTGTTCATGGGCGTCTTGTCCATGAGCGCTGATCGCCTGTCGAGCGTCCCGTGGCTGTCGATCGTCGGGATCGGCGAGGACGGGCGGGCCGGGCTGACGCCGTCCGCCGCCGCCGCGCTCGGCGCCGCTCGAGTGGTCTATGGCGGCCGGCGCCACCTCGCCCTCGCGGGGCCGCTCGACGCGGAGACGCGGCCCTGGCCGAGCCCGATCCACGAGGCCTATCCGGAGATCGTCGCGCGGCGCGGCCGGCCGACCTGCATCCTCGCCACGGGCGACCCGTTCCATTACGGCATCGGCGCCGAGATCGCCCGGCTGGTGCCGGCGGACGAGATCCGCGCCTTCCCGCAGCCGTCCGCCTTCAGCCTCGCCTGCGCCCGGCTCGGATGGCCGCTCGCCGAGTGCGCGCTGGTCACGCTTCACGGTCGGGCGCTGACACGGATCGTCCCGCACATCCAGCCGGGGGCGCGGCTGCTCGTCCTGTCGTGGGACGGCACCACGCCCGGCGCGCTCGCCGCCCTGCTGCGCGACCGCGGCTTCGGCGCGTCGACGCTGACGGTGCTGGAGGCGATGGGCGGCCCGCGCGAGCGCGTCCGCACGGCCCGCGCCGACGCGTTCGACGGCGCCGGCGTCGACCCGCTGAACACCGTCGCGCTCGCGGTGGCGGGTGCCGGCCGCGCCCTGCCCCTCGCGCCGGGCCTCGACGACGACCTGTTCGAGAATGACGGACAGCTCACCAAGGCCGAGATCCGGGCTCTGACCCTCTCGGCCCTGCGCCCGCATCCGGGACAGCATCTCTGGGATGTCGGTGCGGGCGCCGGCTCGATCGCGATCGAGTGGATGCTGCGCCACGCGACCCTGCGCGCCACGGCGATCGAGGGGAGACCGGACCGCGCCGAACGGATCCGGCGCAACGCCGCCGCGCTCGGCGCGCCGGACCTCGCCGTCGTCACCGGCACGGCCCCCGGCGCGCTCGCCGGCCTGCCCGCGCCGGACGCGGTGTTCATCGGCGGCGGGGTCTCGGAGCCCGGAATCCTGCCGACGGCGCTGGCGGCGCTGCGGAGCGGCGGTCGCTGCGTGGCCAACGCCGTGACCCTCGAGGGCGAGGCCGCGCTGCTCGCCGCCTTCGCGGCGCACGGCGGAACGCTGCGCCGCTACGGCGTGGAGCGGGCGAGCCCGGTCGGGGGGATGCACGGCTGGCGCCCCGCCATGCCGGTGACCCAGTGGGCCTGGACCAAGCCGTGACCGGAGCCCTGGTCGCCGGCATCGGCTTCCGCCGGGAAACCGATGCTGAGGAAATCGCGGGACTGATCGAGCGCGCCCTCGCCCTGGCCGGAGCCGCGCGCTCGAGCCTCGCGGCCGTGGCCACCGCGGCCGATCGGGCCTCGGACCCGGCGATCCGCGCGGCGGCGGCCCGGTTCGGCCTGGCACCGCATCCCGTCCCCGCCGCCGCGCTGGAGGCGCGCGACGCCGAGATCGTCACCCGCTCGGCGCGGATCGAGCACCTGCGCGGCGTCGGCTCGCTCGCCGAGGCGGCGGCCCTCGCCGGCGCGGGGGACAGGAGCCGGCTCGCCCTGCCCCGAATCGCAAGCCGCGGCGCCACTTGCGCCCTGGCCGTCCGATACGACACGACACGGGAACCATGACCGTCCATTTCATCGGCGCCGGCCCCGGCGCGGCCGACCTGATCACGGTGCGCGGGCGCGACCGCATCGCGGCCTGCCCGGTCTGCCTCTACGCCGGGTCGCTCGTCGCCCCCGAGATCCTGAGCTGGTGCCCCCCCGGCGCCCGGATCGTCGACACGGCCCCCCTCGACCTCGACGCCATCGTGGCGGAGATCCGGACGGCGCACGCGGCCGGCCAGGACGTGGCGCGCCTGCATTCCGGCGACCTGTCGATCTGGAGCGCCCTGGCCGAGCAGCTGCGCCGGCTCGACGCGCTCGCCATTCCCTACACGGTGACGCCCGGCGTCCCCGCCTTCGCGGCCGCGGCCGCGCTGCTGCGCCGGGAACTGACCGTCCCGGGCGTGGCGCAGAGCGTGGTCCTGACCCGCACCTCCGGTCGGGCGAGCGCCATGCCCGAGCGGGAGACCCTCGCGGCCTACGCGGCCACCGGCGCGACCCTCGCGATCCACCTGTCGATCCACGTGGTCGAGGCGGTCGCCGCCGAGTTGATCCCCTTCTACGGCCCGTCCTGCCCGGCGGCGGCGGTGTTCCGGGCATCCTGGCCGGACGAGCGGGCGCTTGTCGGCGATCTCGCCGGGCTGCCCGGGCTGGTCGCGGCGGCCGGCCTGGAGCGCACAGCCCTGATCCTGGTCGGACCGGCGCTCGGCGCCGCGGATTTCCGCGAGAGCGCGCTCTACGCGCCCGACTACGACCGGCGCTACCGGCCCGGCGGCACGGTGGGGAGCCGCTCGTGAGCGCCCCGGGCCTCCTCGTCGCGGCGCCGCGCTCCAGTTCCGGCAAGACGACCGTCACCCTCGCGCTGATGCGCGCCCTCACCCGGCGCGGCCTGCGGGTGCGCGGCGCGAAGTGCGGTCCCGACTACATCGATCCGGCCTTTCACCAGGCCGCGACCGGCCATCCGAGCTTCAACCTCGACAGCTTCGCGATGGCGACGCCTCTCCTCGACGCCCTGGCGGGCGCGACGGCGGCGGCCGATCTGGTGATCGCCGAGGGGTCGATGGGCCTGTTCGACGGTGTCCGGGCGGCCGAGAACCGCACCGGGGCGAACGCCGATATCGCCGCGCGCTACGGCTGGCCGGTGCTGCTCGTGGTGGACGTGTCGGGTGCGGCCCAGTCGGCCGCCGCCGTGGCGCTCGGCTGCTCCCTCTACGATCCCCGCATCCGGATCGCCGGCGTGATCCTCAACAAGGTGGCGAGCGCCCGGCACCGGCGCCTCGTGGAGGCCGGCATGGAGCGTGCCGGACTGCCGGTGCTCGGCGCGCTGATGCGCGACGCGCAGCTGGTCCTGCCCGAACGCCACCTGGGGCTCGTGCAGGCCGGCGAGACCGCGGATCTCGCCACCCGTCTGGACCGGCTCGCCGACCTCGCCGAGGCCGGCATCGACCTCGACGCCGTCACGGCCTGCGCGGGCGGCGCCGTGCCGGCCTCCGGCGGCCAGCTGCCCCGGCCGCCCGGGCAGCGCGTGGCGGTCGCCCGGGACGCGGCGTTCAGCTTCCTCTACCCGCATCTCGAGACCGGCTGGCGGATGGCCGGCGCCGAGCTCGTGCCGTTCTCGCCCTTGGCCGACGAGGGACCGCCCGAGGAGTGCGACGTCTGCTGGCTGCCGGGCGGCTATCCGGAACTGCACGCGGGCCCGATCGCCGGCGCGACCCGCTTCCTGGACGGGCTGCGCCGCTTCGCGCGGACCCGGCCCATCCACGGCGAGTGCGGTGGCTACATGGTCCTCGGGCAGACGCTCCAGGATGCCGACGGCGCCACCCATCCCATGGCGGGCCTGCTGCCGGTCGCGACCTCGTATCACCGGCGCAAGCTGCATCTCGGCTACCGCGTCGCGCGGCTGTGCGGGTCCGGCGTGCTCGGCGGCGCGGGCACGCGCCTCGTCGGACACGAGTTCCACTATGCCAGCGAACTGTCGCCGATCGCGCCGGAGGCAGCGGCGCTCGCCCGCGTGACGGATGCCGAAGGTGTCGATCTGGGACTGGCCGGGCACCGGGTCGGACCCGTCACCGGCAGCTTCTTCCACCTGATCGCGACCGATCCGCCGTGACGCCGGCCTGCCGGGCCTGTCAGGCCGGATCCGTCGTCGGCGCGCGGTTCTGCGCGAGGCGGGCGGCGCTGCGGACCAGCGCGAGCACGTCGCGGCGCATCTGCTCGTCCTCGATCTGAGCGTAGGCGCGCAGCAGCTCGATGGCGCCGTGGGCGCTGAGGAAGCCGAACACGTCCTCCTGGGCGTTCTCGCGCGGCTCGCTCTCCTCGAAGAACGCGGAGACCGGAACCTCGAGGAGGCGCGCGATCTCGCGCAACCGGCCGGCACCGACGCGATTCTGGCCCTTCTCGTATTTCTGCACCTGCTGGAAGGTCACGCCGACCGCGTTGCCCAGAGCGGTCTGACTCATGCCGCGGGCCTTGCGCAGGGCGGTGATCCGGATGCCGACCAGGCGATCGACGTCGGTCGTCTGCTTCGGCATCGTCTGGCCGGAGGTCTCTTTCTCCATGGCGTGGGCTGCATCCTCCTGCAGACGCGGTGTCTTCGCCTCGCCGTCGCGCCGCTTCACCGTCCGCCCCTTCGTCGCATGTCCTGCACGCCAGGCTGCCGGTACTCCGTGCCGCTATCCGGCTATAGCCCTGATCCCGACACAGCTGAACCGCGGCGCAGTAGGACACCAAGTTGTCAAGCTTCGCAAGTCGAAGATTACATCTTCTAGTTTAAGCCCACACATCTTTGCAACATTGTTGCTCAAATGTCGACGCTGAGGTCTCGGCTGCTTTTATGGGTGCGCCTTGTCGCCGCGCGGGCGTTCCCCTTACGAGCACCGAGGCATGTAGGTTCGGTACCGCGCAGGAGACACGCATGTTCATCGCGATGAATCGCTTCAAGGTCGTCAAGGACGCGACGGCGGATTTCGAGGCCGTCTGGCTCGGGCGCGACAGCCACCTCGGCGAGATGCCCGGCTTCGTGGAATTCCACCTGCTGCGCGGGCCCGAGCACGAGGATCACGTGCTGTACGCCTCCCACACGATCTGGCGATCGCGCGCGGATTTCGAGGCCTGGACCCGGTCCGAGCAATTCCGCAAGGCGCACGGTCGCGTCCCGTCGACCAAGCCCCTGTATCTCGGCCACCCGCAATTCGAAGGTTTCGAGACGATCCAGACGGTCGGCGGCTCCGCCGACGCCCGCCAGGACGCCGACGCCGTCTGAGCGAGACCGACCCCGGCCCTCCCGTGGCCGGGGTCGCACGCGGGCACCGACGCGGTTGAAACCGTGAGTTAAGAAACCCGCATGAATTGAAATAGCTCCGGCGAAAATGGTTCCCTACCAAATCTGGCCCCTGCCGGATGCGCCGAACAGTCACTCAGCATTAATCATGTATTGCAACGTCCGGAGGCTCGCCCTAGGTCGCAGCCTTCCTTCGTGACTGCGATCGTGAACCCGCGGGGCCCGCGGCTTGCTCCGTCACCGTCACCAGGCGGCGCTGAAACCTTTCGTGTCTCAGACTGGTACAGAGTCCGACTAAGACGGGACGTTGCGGGTCAGATGTTTCACGATCGGCTTCCGGAGACGTTTCAGGCGCTGCCGACCTCGGCGGAGCGCCGCCGCAACGTGTGGTCGGCCCTGCTGCCGCGCCGCGGTCGTGCGCTGGCGCGCATCGCCCTCTCCGCGGGGCTCGCGGTCACCGACATGGCGGCGATCGTGGCGGTGACGCTGGGCCTCGAATGCGCCTACCACGCCATCGCGCAGGACAGCACGGTCTGGGCGGGTCTCGTCCGCGGCCTGCGGCTGTCGGCGCTGCTCGCCTTGGTGATCGTCGCCACGAACGTGCTCCGCGAGGAGTACAGTCTCGAGAACGTGATGGCGCAGAAGCCCGGCATCCAGCGCGTGGCCTCCCTCTGGCTGATCGCCTGGGCCGCCGTGCTCGTCGTCAGCTTCATGACGAAGACGACCAACGATTACTCGCGGCTCGTCTCGCTCGGGATCTTCGCCGCCGGCCTGCCGGTCCTGATCGGAGCGCGGGCCGCGGTGCGGCGGCTCGTGCGCGAGCGGCTGAGCGCCGGCTCGGCCACCGCCAGCCGGATCCACCTCGTGGGCTACGAGGAGGACATCGCGCGGTTCTACGCCGGCAAGGAGGTCGACCAGCTCGGCTCGCGGATCATCGGGACGAGCTACCTGCGGCGGGTCGATCCCGGCGCGGACGCGGCCACGCGCCACGACCAGCTGCAGGAAGACCTCGACCTCGCCGTCTCCGTCGTCCGCTTCCTGCGGCCGGACGACGTCTTCGTCCTGGTGCCGTGGGCCGACACCGCGGAGGTCGAGCGCTGCATCGACGCGTTCCTGCGGGTGCCCTCGGCCCTGCACCTGCGTCCCGGCGCGGTCCTCGACCGGTTCCCCGACCTGCAGGTCGCCCGAGTCGGCGGCGTCTCGGGGATCAACATCGGCCGCCGGCCGCTCAACGTGGGTGAGGTCATGCTCAAGCGCGCCCTCGACCTGACGGTGGCGACCATCGCCCTCGTGTCGCTGTCGCCGCTGCTCGCCGCGATCGCGGTGGCGATCAAGCTCGACAGCCCCGGCCCGGTCTTCTTCCGGCAGAAGCGCTACGGATTCAATCAGCAGCCGTTCGGCGTGTTCAAGTTCCGGTCGATGCGGGCGGACCCGAACGCCGCCTTCCGGCAGGCGACCCGCAACGACAGCCGGATCACCCGGATCGGCGCCATCCTGCGGCGGACGAATCTCGACGAGCTGCCCCAGCTCATCAACGTCCTGCGCGGGGAGATGTCGCTGGTCGGTCCGCGCCCGCACGCGCTGGCGCATGACCGCAGCTTCGAGCGCCGGATCGCCCTCTACGCCCGCCGACACAACGTGAAGCCCGGCATCACCGGCTGGGCCCAGGTCAACGGCTACCGCGGCGAGACGCAGACCGACTTGGCCATGGAGCGGCGCGTCGCCTGCGACCTGCACTACATCGACAACTGGTCGATCTGGTTCGACATCCAGATCATGATCCAGACGGTCGTCTCGCGCCGCGCCTACCAGAACGCCTTCTGACCGGCAGCCGGCGATCGTCCGGCGCGCCGGTGTACACGGCGCGGCCGGCCGGGCCTCGCAGCCCGGGCGGTGCGCCTCAGAGGGCCTGCTTCCGCTCCCGGCAGGCGCCGCAATCGCCCTCGACCTCCAAGATGCTGTGGCTCGGCGTGAACCCGGCCCGCTCGAGCGTGCGCCCGAGACTGCCCTCGACCTCCTCCGACGAGGCCTCGTCGACGCCCCCGCAGATGCGGCAGATCAGGAAGATGACGCCCTCACCGGGCGCGTGGCCGTGCGCGCACGGGATGAAGGCGTTGCGGCTCGCGATCCGATGGACCAGCCCCTGCTCCATGAGGAAGTCGAGGGCGCGGTAGACCGAGACCGGCGCAACGCGCTTGCCCGGCGCGCTCAGCCGCTCGGCGATGTCGTAGGCGCCCTGAGCCTTCCCGGCCTCGGCCACGGCCTCCAGCACCTCCCGGCGCAGGGGCGTGAACTGAAGACCGCGCTCGCGACACAGGGCCTCGGCCCGCGCGAGCATGTCACCGGTGCCGGCGTGGCACGCGTCGTGACCCTCGTGACGGTGCATGATTGCTCCAGACGTGATCCGCAGGTTGTCCCACGGGTTTGTTACAGTGTATCACCGCCGCCCAGCACCGCACCAGTAGCCCCGCGCGGTGCCCGCGCCGGCGTGAGCGCGCGACGAGGACTCCGTGCCGACCATTCCCAGCCCGAGACACGCGGCGCGGCGATCGCTGTTCCAGAGCGGGATCGGCCTGCGGCTGGCGCTCGCCGCGCTGCTCTCCGCGCTGGTCTGGCTGACCATCGCCTGGGCGCTCGCCACATGAGCGGCCCGATACCGGATCCGATCCGCCTCGTCGGTCTCACCCTCGGTTACGACCGGCATCCCGCGGTCCACCACCTCGACGGATCCGTGCGGGCCGGTGACCTGCTCGCCCTCGTCGGGCCGAACGGGGCCGGCAAGTCGACGCTCCTCAAGGGCATGGCCGGCGAGATCCGCTGCCTGGACGGCCGCATCGAGCGCGCGGGCGCCCTCGCCTACATGCCGCAGGTCGACGAGATCGACCGGAGCTTCCCGCTCACGGTGATGGATCTCGCCGGCATGGGCCTCTGGCGCCGCGCGGGGGCGTGGCGCAGCCTCACCCGGAGTCGCCCGGCCATTCAGGCGGCGCTGGCCACGGTCGGCCTCGACGGCTTCGCGGCGCGGCCGATCGGCACCCTGTCGGGCGGGCAGTTCCGGCGCGCGCTGTTCGCCCGGCTGATCCTGCAGGACTGCCCGGTCGTGCTCCTCGACGAGCCGTTCACCGGCATCGACACGCGGACGGTGGACGACCTCCTGGCGCTCATCCGCGCGTGGCATTCCGAGGGGCGGACCGTGGTCGCCGCCCTCCACGACCTCCAGCAGGTCCGCGCGCATTTCCCGACGACGCTGCTCCTCGCCCGCGAGCCCGTGGCCTGGGGGCCGACCGCGCGGGTCCTGACGGCCGAGAATCTCGCCCGCGCGCGCAACCTGTCCGAGGCCTGGGACGAGGGCGCGGCGATCTGCGCCGGCCCGCGGGCGGTCGCGGCCCCGGCGCACGCGCACGGCAGCGCGAACCATCATCACCACGAGGATGCCGCGTGATCGATCCGCTCGGATCCCTGTTCGCGCCGTTCGTGGAGTTCGGCTTCATGCGTCGGGCCCTGGCGGGCTGTCTCGCGCTGTCGGTGTCGGCGCCGCCCATCGGCGTGTTCCTGACGCTGCGCCGCATGAGCCTGATGAGCGACGCCATGAGCCACGCGATCCTGCCCGGGGCCGCTATCGGCTTCCTGGTCGCCGGCCTGTCCCTTCCGGCGATGACGCTGGGCGGCCTCGTCGCCGGGCTCGCGGTCGCCCTGCTCGCCGGCGCCGTCACTCGGGCGACGGTCGTGCGGGAGGACGCGAACCTCGCGGCCTTCTACCTCATCTCGCTCGCGGCCGGCGTGCTGCTGGTCTCCCTGCGCGGCTCGCAGATCGACCTCATGCACTTCCTGTTCGGCTCGGTCCTGGCGCTGGACGACGCCGCCCTCTGGCTGCTCGGCGGCATCAGCACGCTGACCCTGCTGGCCCTCGCCCTGATCTACCGACCGCTCGTGATGGAATGCGTCGACCCGCTGTTCCTGCGGAGCGTCAGCCGCAGCGGCGGCCCGGTCCACCTCGCCTTTCTGGCGCTGGTGGTGGTCAACCTCGTGGGCGGCTTCCAGGCTCTCGGCACGCTGCTGGCCGTGGGGCTGATGCTGCTGCCGGCGGTGGCGGCCCGGTTCTGGGCGCGCGACCTGGCCGGGCTGATCCCTGTCTCGATGCTGATCGCCGCCCTGGCCAGCGTGTCGGGGCTCAGCCTGTCGTACCGGTACGACGTGCCGAGCGGGCCGGCCATCGTGCTGGCGGCCGGCGCGCTCTACGTGGCCTCGATGATGGTCGGCCCCCGCGACGGCCTGCTCCGCCGCCTCGTCCGGCCGCGCCACCTCGAAGCCTGATCAGGGCTGGTCCTTGAGGGCGGCGAGACCCTCGCGGTAGGTCGGGTAGGCGAGCGCGACGCCGAGCTCGTCGCGGATCAGCCGATTCCGGACGCGCTTGTTCTCGCCGTAGAAGCTGCGCGCCATCGGCGACAGGTCGGCGGTCTCGAAATCGATGGCGGGCGGGAGCGGCAGGCCGGTGAGGGCCGCGGCGTGCTCGGTCACGGTCTGGGGCGCGGCCGGCTCGTCGTCGGTGACGTTGTAGATCGCTCCCGGCCGCGGCCGGTCGATCGAGGCGAGCAGCGTCGTGGCGATGTCGTCGACGTGGATGCGGTTGAAGACCTGCCCGGCCTTCACGATGCGCTGCGAGCGACCCTCGCGCAGCTTCACGATCGGGTTGCGCCCGGGTCCGTAGATGCCCGAGAGCCGGAAGATCTGGACGGCCTTGCCGGTCGCGGCGCCGAGCGCCAGCCACGCCGCCTCAGCGTCGAGGCGCACCTTGGACCGGGCGCTGCGCGGGGTCGCCGGCGTGGCCTCGTCGGTCCAGGCGCCGCCCTGGTCGCCGTAGACGCCGATGGTCGACAGGTACCCGATCCAGCGGATCCGGCTCGCCGCGACGGCGTCGGCGTAGCGGGCGAGCACCGGGTCGCCGGCCTCGCCGGGGGGCGCCGAGACCAGGAGCACGTCCGTGTCGGCGAGCTCCGCGGCGATCCGGGGATCGTCGGCCTCCGGCCCGAAGGCGCGCATGGCGAAGGACGTCTCCGCCGCGATGCGGTCGGCGGCCGCGGGGTCGGTGACGGTCGCGCGGACGGTCTCGAAGCGCGCCCGTGCCCGCGCGGCGAAGTGGCGGCCCGTGAAACCGAGCCCGAAGACGAAGAGATTCATGCGGCGGATGTCTCGTCCGTCCGCGATCCCGTCAAGCCGGTCGCGGCCCGCCACTCGTCGCGCACGTGGGCGTCCGTCTCGCGCTCGCCCTGCTGCCGACGGAGCGCGCGCACGGTCTCCGGCTCCAGCAGCCGGCCGCAGGCCCAGACCGCCATGCCGCGCACCAGCGGGGACGGGTCGCGCAGCCGCGCGACGGCCGCCTCCGCCAGCGACGGGTCACCCGAATTGCCGATCGCGATCATGACGTTGCGCAGGAAGCGGTCGCGCCCCGTACGCTTCACCGGCGTGCCGGCGAAGAAGGCGCGGAACGCCGCGTCGTCGAGTTCCGCGAGATCCGCGAGCGACGGGGCCGCCAACTCCGCGCGCGCGGCGAGCCGGCTCTCCGCCGCGGTGCGGGCGAACTTGTTCCAGGGGCAGACGGCCAGGCAATCGTCGCAGCCGAAGACCCGGTTGCCGATCGCCGCCCGGAACGCCGCCGGGATCGGCCCGGCATGCTCGATCGTGAGGTACGAGATGCAGCGGCGGGCATCGAGCCGGTAGGGCGCCGGGAAGGCTTCGGTGGGGCAGACGTCCAGGCAGGCGCGGCAGGAACCGCAATGGTCGCGCTCCGGCGCATCGGGCTCGAACTCCGCGCTCGTGTAGATCGCGCCGAGGAGCAGCCAGTTGCCGTGGCCGCGGGAGATCAGCACCGTGTGCTTGCCCTGCCAGCCGAGGCCGGCCGCCTCCGCGAGGGTCTTCTCCATGACGGGGGCGGTGTCGCAGAAGACCTTCACCCGCACGTCGCCCTTGGCCGACAGGTACCCGCCCAACTCTTTCAGGCGCCCCTTCAAAACCTCGTGATAATCCCGCCGCTGCGCGTAGGCGGCGACGGCACCGCGGTCGCGTCGTCCCACGAGGTCGAGGGGATCGTGCTCCGGCCGGTAGCTCATCGCCAGGACCAGGATGCTACGCACCCCCGGCCAGAGCGCGATCGGGCTGGCCCGCTGGTCGGCCCGCTCCGCCATCCAGTCCATGGTGCCCTGCGCGCCCTCGGCGAGCCAGGCGGACAGGCGGCCCGGCAGGTCGGGGAGCCGGTCGGGACGGGTCACGCGCAGGCCGCAGAACCCGAGCGTCCGGGCCCGGGCCTCGACGAGGCGGCGCAGGTCGGCGCCGTGATAGGTCCGTCGCGCGTTCAGAAATCCAGATCCGCGTAGTGGGCGGCCGGCGCCATGCCGGGCACACGGTCGGCGAGCAGGGCGCGGAACGAGGGCCGCGACTTGACCCGGGCGTACCAGTTCCGCGCCATCTCGTCCTCGTCCCAGGGCACGTCGCCCAGGTAGTCGACGCAGGAGAGATGGGCGGCCGCCGCGAGATCCGCATAGGTCAGGTTGTCGCCGGCGATCCAGCGCCGCCGCGCGATCAGGTAGCCGATGTATTTGAGGTGGTAGCGCACGTTGGAGCGCGCCGCGCGGATCGCGTTCATGTCGGGCGGGCCGCCGCCCTCGTTGGCCGACATGAAGCGCTTCGAGATCTTCTCGTTCACGAGGTAGGCGGTCACCTCGGACTCGAACTTCACCAGGAACCAGTCGAGCAGCCGCCGGACCTCGACGCGCTCGACCGTGTCCTCCGGCAGCATCCGCCGGCCGGAGAGGCCGAGGCCGCGGGTCTCGTCGAGGTACTCGGCGATGACGCCCGCACCGGGGACCACAAGCCCGTTCTGCTCCAGCAGCACGGGCGTGACGCCCGCCGGGTTGATCAGCAGGAAGTCGTCGCGCCGTTCCCAGGGCCGTTCTTCGAACAGCGTCGGCTCCATGCCCATCTCGGCGAGCACGAGACGGATGAATCGGGAATTCGCGCAGAAGGGGAAATGGTAGAGGGTCGCCATCGAGGCCGTGCGGGACGTTCGGTCTGCCAGCGCGGCCGGTCCCGCGCTCGTCGTGGGTCCTGATGCGCAGGTCTTCGGCGCGCAGGACTTCGGACCGAGCGTTATTGCCCGACCGTTGCCGAGCCCTTAACACGCGCGGCCCGGCCCGGTAACTGCCCGTCAACCCTGATCGGCGAAGCCTCGGGTACAACCATTTCGCGTGGCAGGCGGCGGCCCGACGGGGGCCGCCGCGCGCGCGGCATCAAGGCGTCGCGATGGATCCCGCAAGCATCGGCAAGGCAGTGCTGCTCGCCCTGGTGGAGGGGGCGACCGAGTTCATCCCGGTCTCCTCCACCGGCCACCAGCTGCTGGTGGGGCACTTCATCGGCTTCCACTCGCCCAACAACACCTTCGAGGTGCTGATCCAGCTCGGCGCCATCCTGGCGATCCTGCTGGTGTATTTCCGCCGCCTCCTCGGGATCGCCACCGCCCTCCCGTCCGATCCGAAGGCCCGTCGCTTCGTGCTCGGCATCCTGGTGGCGTTCCTGCCGGCGGCGATCATCGGCGGTCTCTTCTCGAAGCTGATCAAGGCCTACCTGTTCAACCCGTGGATCGTCTGCGCGACCCTCGTGGCCGGCGGCCTGGTTCTCCTCGTCATCGACGACACCGACCTCGAGGTGAAGAAGACCGACGTCTACGACTTCACGCTGCCGATGGACCTGAAGATCGGCATCTTCCAGTGCCTGGCGATGATCCCCGGCGTCTCGCGCTCGGGCGCCACGATCGTGGGCGCGATGCTGATGGGCGCCGACAAGCGCTCGGCTACCGAGTTCTCGTTCTACCTCGCGATGCCAACCATGGCGGGCGCCTTTGCCAAGGACCTGCTCGACAACTACAAGTACCTTTCGGGCAACGATGTCGGCCTGATCGTGATCGGCTTCATCGTGTCGTTCGTCTCGGCGCTGTTCGTGGTGCGATTTCTCCTCGACTACGTCTCCCGTCACGGCTTCTGGCTGTTCGCGTGGTGGCGGATCATCGTCGGCGCCCTCGGCTTCGCCGGCCTGATCATCCTCGGCTGACGCGGGGGCGCCGCGCTCCTGTACACGCGACGGCCCATCCGCCTCGCCGGCGGCGCCCCGGCGCGACGATCCGGATTGACGGGCGCTCCTCGCTTCGCCTCGGCCGCCGCCCTCAAAAATCGGTGATCGGCGGCTTGAGCTTTCCTCAACCATCGGGCGATTGCCAGCGGCGGGGCGGCGTGCGAGGCAAACGCATGAAAGCGGTGCAGAAGACGCCGCGCCCTGGGACGTACCGATGGAAGACAGACCGCTCGCCGACCTCTTCGAGCCCGCGGACCGAGCCCGCTGGCTCGGCCTCGTCGAAGGCGTCCTGAAGGGGGCCGATTTCGAGAAGCGGCTGGTGTCGCGCACGGCCGACGGCCTGCGGATCGAACCCCTCTACGGACCGGCCGAGCCGGCGGCGCAGCCGGTGCGCGAGCCCGGGCCCTGGCGGATCGCCCAGCGTGTCGACCATCCCGACCTCAACACCGCCAACGCGCAGGCGCTCACCGACCTCGAAGGCGGGGCCGATGCCCTCGTGCTCGCCTTCGCGGGCGCGCCGGGCGCCCGCGGCTACGGTCTGACGGCGGCGAGCGTCGAGGAGCTCGACGCCGCGCTGAAGGGCGTGATGCTGCCGCTGATCGCCCTGCGGATCGACGCCGGGGGCCGCGGCCTGGAGGTGGCCCGGCTGGTCAAGGCGCTGGCGGAGCGCCGCGGCGAGGATCTCTCGACCTACGATCTGGATCTCGGGCTCGATCCCGTGGGCGTCCTGGCGGCCACCGGCAGCCTCGGGGCCGTCTGGACGGACATCGCCCCCCGCCTCGCCGAGACCGTGGCCGAGCTGGAGGCCGCGGGTTTCCGCGGCCGAGCCTTCCTGGCCGACGGCCGGCCCTACCACGAGGGCGGCGCGGGCGAGGCGGCAGAGCTCGGTGCTGTGCTCGCCACCGCCGTCGCCTACCTACGCGCCCTGGAGGCCTCCGGTCACGATCTCGCGAGCGCCCGCGACCGCGTCGCGATGCTGCTGGCGGCCGATGCCGACGAGTTCGTCACCGTCGCCAAGTTCCGCGCCGTGCGGCGCCTCTGGGCGCGGGTGGAGCAGGCCTGCGGCCTGGACCCGAAGCCGCTGCGGCTCCACGCCGAGACGGCGTGGCGGATGATGACCAAGCGCGATCCGTTCGTGAACATCCTCCGCACCGGCATGGCGGCGGCCTCGGCCGGCATGGGCGGCGCCGACAGCGTCGCGGTCCTGCCCTACACGCAGGCGCTCGGCCTGCCCGACGCCTTCGCCCGGCGCGTGGCGCGCAACAGCCAGATCGTGCTCATCGAGGAGTCGCATCTCGCGCGCGTCAGCGACCCCGCCGCGGGCGCCGGCGGTTTCGAGGCCCTGACGGCCGAGCTCGCCGACGCGGGCTGGGCGGCGTTCCAGGCGATCGAGGCCGAGGGCGGCATCGTGGCCTCGCTCAGCGTCGGCAAGCTCCAGCGGCGAATCGAGGTGACCCGCGAGGCCCGCGCCAAGGCGGTGGCGAACCGCCGCGAGCCGCTCACGGGTGCGAGCGAGTTCCCGAACCTCCCCGAGAAGCAGGTCACGGTTCTCGACGTGCCGCCCGTGGCGGCGGGGCGCGGCTCCAACTTCGGTGCGGGTTCCGCGGTCGCCTGCGACGCGCTGCCGTCCCAGCGCCTCGCGGAGCCCTACGAGGCCCTCCGGGACGCCTCGGACGCCTTCCTCGCCAAGACCGGGCGCAGACCGGTCGTGTTCCTGGCCAATCTCGGCCCGGTGGCGGCCTTCAACGCCCGGGCGACCTTCGCGGCCAACGCCTTCGCGGCCGGCGGACTCGAGTCGGTCTCGAACGAGGGCTTCCCCGACGCCGAGTCGGCGGCGGCGGCGTTCCGGGAGTCCGGCGCCAGCCTCGCCTGCATCTGCTCCACCGACGGGATCTACGCCGAGCGCGCGGTCGAGACGGCGAAGGCGCTCGCCGAGGCCGGCGCCGGACCGGTCTACCTCGCCGGGAAGCCGACGGACCTGGCCGAGCCGCTGAAGCAGGCGGGCGTGGCCGCCTTCCTGCATGTCGGCTGCGACCTGCTCGCCCTCCTCAACGCGGCGCTCCGCGCGGCCATGCGGACACCGGCGCCGCAGACGTCGCGCTGACGGGGCGCCGGCCTCTCCGAAGCCCTCGGCACCCCGGACTCGCATGACGCCCCGCCTCGCCGTCGCCCTGCTCCTCGTCGGCACGCTGCCCGCCGCGGCCGCCCCGCGCCCGGCCGCCCAGCCCGACCGCTTCGACGGCACGTGGAGCGTCGAGATCATCACCGAGGCGGGGACCTGCGACCGCGCCTATCGCTACCCGGTGCGGATCGAGCGCGGGCGGGCCCGCTTCATCGGGACCGCCTTCACGGTCGAGGGCGGCGTCGCCCGGAACGGCGCGATCCGCGGCACGATCTCGAACGGCGCCGCGACCGCCGACGTGCGGGGGCGGCTGGGCTCGGACGGGTTCGGTGCCGGAACCTGGGTCGCGTCCGGAGCCCTCGCCTGCCGGGGACACTGGAACGCGGAGCGGCGCGGCTGAGCCCGGCTGTGGCCGTCGCGAAACAGCCCGGATCTTGCCCGGGATCGGGCGTCCGGACCGAGCCGCCAGCCCCGATCCCGACGCAATCATGAGCGAGAGCTGAACACGGTTCGGACACCCGACGAGGCCGCCCGTATGAAGACTTCGATCCTCGCCACTTTCGCCGTCCTCGCGCTCGTCTCGGCTGCCGAGGCGCGGCCTCACCGGCACCCGGCCGCCCCGAAGGTGAACGCCGCCGAGGCCGAGAAGGTGCTGGGGCCGCTGCGGCAGGCCGCCACCGCGTGCTTCGCCGAGACGGTGCTGTCGAACCCGAAGGCCACCGCCGAGGCGCGCGCCGGCCGCTGGTACGAGGCCGTCGGCATCACCGGCTTCCTCTGCCGCCCGGAGGTCGCCGCGATGATCCAGGCCCACGACAGCCTCTACGGCGCGAAGACCGGCGAGCGCTACTTCAAGGGTGCCTACGTCAAGCACCTGGACCAGCAGCTCGCCGAGCGCCTCCAGCCGATGTTCGCGCGCAAGGCCGTCGCCAGCGCCGAGCCGCCGGTCGAGAAGGCCTCGGCCGAGGAGCCGGCCGAGAACAACTGAGCGGGAACCGACCGGGCCCGCCGCGCCTTCCCCGACCCGGAGGCGGCGATGCCCTACGAACTCCATTACTGGCCGATGATCCAGGGGCGCGGCGAGTTCGTCCGCCTCGCGCTCGAGGAAGCCGGCGCCGACTACGTCGACGTGGCCCGCCAGGACGACGATTCGGGCGGTATCGGACCGATGCTCGACCGCCTGTCCGACCCGGCCGATCCGCGGCCGCCCCTGGCTCCGCCCTTCCTGCGCGACGGCGACGTCGTCGTCGGGCAGAGCGCCGCGATCCTGCTCTATCTGGGGCCGCGCCTCGGCCTCGTGGGCGCTTCGGAGAGCGACCGGATCTGGACCCACCAGCTCCAGCTCACCGTCGCGGACGCGGTCGACGAGGCGCACGACACCCACCATCCCGTCGGCGTCGGCCTGTACTACGCAGATCAGAAGCCCGAGGCGCTGCGCCGGGCGGCCGAGTTCCGGGACGAGCGCATCCCGAAATACCTCGGCTATTTCGAGCGCGTGCTGGCGGCGAACGGCGGCGGCCGGCTCGTCGGCGCGAATCTCTGCTACGCCGACCTGTCGCTGTTCCAGCTCGTCGACGGCCTGCTCTACGCCTTCCCCAGGGCCACCGCCGCGGCCCTTCGGAGGACGCCGCAGGTGGCGGCGCTCCACGAGACCGTGGCGCGGCGCCCGCGGCTCGCCGCCTACCTCGCCAGCGAGCGCCGGATCCCGTTCAACGAGGACGGCATCTTCCGCCGCTATCCCGAACTGGATCCCTGAGGCGCGCGCCGGGGCTCACCGACGCGGGCCGGCGATCAGGATCGCCGCGAGCGCCAGCGCGATGAGCCCGAGCACCAGCGACAGGAGGCGCCAGAACAGCAGCGGGTCGCGCTCCAGAAGCGACGCCCGCCGGCCGTCCGTGAAGGCCGGGTTGGGGTGGCGCAGGTCGTGGACGAAGGCCGACAGGGCCGCGTAGCGCCGTTCCGGATCGGGATGAACGGCCCTGCGCAGCGCTTCGTCGACCCAGACGGGCAGCAGCGGGCGTACGGTGAGCGCCGACGCGTAGCGCAGCCGCCGCTGCGCCGCGCGCGTCCGCGCCCGGGGCACCGCGTCGCCGTAGGGCAGCCGCCCCGTCAGCATCTGGTAGGTGATCACGCCGACCGCGAAGACGTCCGACCGGACGGTCGCCGGGGCGCCGAGGAAGCACTCGGGCGCCGTGTACTGCACCGTGCCCAGGATCTCCGACGGGTCGATCCGCGGGTCGCCCTCGACCACGCCGGCGACCTGCGTCGCGCCGAAATCGATGACCTGGACGGTCCCCGCCGCGTCGATCAGGACGTTGTCGGGCCGCAGGTCCTGATGGACCATCTCCCGCCGGTGGAAGGCCTGCACGCCCCGGGCGAGCTGCTCGACGAGCGCCCGCACCGCCTCCAGTTCTGGCGCCGCGTGGTCGCGCATCCACTGGGTCAGCGTCTGGCCCTCGACGTAGCGCATCACCGTGTAGAGGTGGCTGCGCTGGCCGGCCCGGGAATGGGCCTTGAGCACGTGAGGACTGTCGATCCGGCGCGCGATCCACTCCTCCATCACGAAGCGCTTCCGATGCGCCGGGTCGTCCCGCAGGTCGAGGGACAGCACCTTCAGGGCGACCTGGGCGCCGGTCTCGGCGTCCACCGCGAGGTAGACGCGGCTGCGCGGACCGGAGTGCAGGATCCGCAGCAGCCGGAAGCCGTCGAGCTCCGCGGGCGGATCGAGCAGCGGCGCCGGGTCCAGCCCCTCGGCCTCGCCGAGCAGGTCCGCCGGCTCGCCGGCCGGCACCGTCTCGACCCGCACGATCTGGATCGTCAGGTTGTCCGGGCTGCCGGCCGCCAGGGCCATCTCCACGATCGCCCGCGCGGCGGCGTCCAGGGTCTCGGCCGCCGCGATCGCCGCCACGATGTCGCGGGGCCGGACATGCTCGTGCACGCCGTCGGTCGTCAGCACGAAGGTGTCGCCCGCCGCGATGCCGACGGCGTGGTAGTCGATCTCCAGGCGGGCCTGCGCCCCGAGCGCCCGGCCGAGATAGGATTCCGCGGGGGAGACCACCACGCGGTGGTCCTCGGTGAGCTGCTCGAGGGACCTGCCGGAGACGCGCCAGATCCGGCCATCACCGACGTGGAAGAGGTGGGCCGCGCGCGATTTCAGCACGAGGGCGTCGAAGGTCGTGACGTGACCCCGGTCGAGGTCGTTCGGGTCGGCGCCGCGCCGGGTCTCGGCGAAGAGCCAAGAATTGGTCGCCGCGATCACGCGCTGCGCCGAGGTCTTCACCGACCACGTGTCGGGCGTGGCGTAGTAGTCGCTGAGGAAGCTCTTGACCGCGGTCTCGCTCGCCGCGGCCCCGGCGGCGCTGCTGCTGATCCCGTCGGCGAGGGCCACCGCGATGCCCTTCAGGCCGAGGGCCGGCTGGACCGGGACCAGGGCGCCGTTGAAGTCCTGGTTGGCCGCCTTGCGGCCGGCGCTGCTGTGCTGGCCGATCGTGACCGTCAGGTCGGCCGGACCGTCCGAGACGGCACTCACGCGGCGGCCGCCGCGCCGTCGCCGCGGCCCCGGTACGACAGGGCCTCCGCGAGGTGGAGCCGGCGGACCTGGGCCTCGCCGTCGAGATCGGCGAGGGTCCGGGCGACGCGCAGCGTCCGGTGGAAGCCGCGGGCGGAGAGGCGCATGCTCTCGGCCGCCTGACGGATCAGCGCCGTCCCGTCGGCGTCGGGGCTCGCGACGTCCGAGATCAGCGTCGCCGGACAGGTCGCGTTGGTGGTGGAATCCGGCAGACCGCGCGCGGCGTAGCGCGCGCCCTGGAGGGCGCGGGCGGCCGACACGCGCGCGGCCGCCTCGCGGGAGCCCTCGGCCGGCGCCGGCAGGATCAGGTCGGCGGCCGTGACCGCCGGCACCTCGACGCGCAGGTCGATGCGGTCGAGCAACGGTCCGGAGATCCGCGACTGGTACTGCGCCATGCAGCGCGCGTTCGGCCCGCGCCGGCAGGCGTAGCCCGGTTCGAGTCCCTGGCCGCAGCGGCACGGGTTCATCGCCGCGACCAGCTGGAAGCGCGCCGGGTAGGTGACCCGGTGGTTGGCCCGGGCGATCATCACCGCCCCGGTTTCCATCGGCTGGCGCAGGCTGTCGAGCACCTGCGGGGCGAATTCGGGCAGCTCGTCCAGGAACAGCACCCCGCCATGGGCGAGGGAGACCTCCCCGGGCCGGGCGCCGAGCCCGCCACCCACGAGCGCCGCCATCGAGGCGGAATGGTGCGGCTGCCGGAACGGGCGGCGGCTGGAGAGGGCGCCGCCCTTCAGCGCGCCCGCCACCGACTGGATCATGGAGATGTCGAGCAGCTCGCGCGGCGTGAGCGGCGGCAGGATCGACGGCAGACGGGCCGCGAGCATGGATTTGCCCGAGCCCGGCGGACCGTTCATCAGCAGGTTGTGGCCGCCGGCCGCCGCGATCTCGAGGGCGCGCTTGGCACCCTCCTGCCCCCGGATGTCGGCGAGGTCCGGAAGCGGCCCGGTCGGCGCGGCGACGGCGGGCTCCGGCCGCGCCATGACCTGGCTGCCCTTGAAATGGTTGGCGAGCTGGATCAGCGAGCGCGGCGCGAGCACGTCGAGGTCGCCCCCGGCCCAGGCCGCCTCCGGTCCGGTGGCGGCCGGGCAGATGAGCCCGAGCCCCCGGGCACCGGCCGCCACGGCGGCCGGCAGCACGCCGCTGACCGCCGTGATGCTGCCGTCGAGGGCGAGTTCGCCGAGGACGCAGTAGCCGGCGAGCGCGTCGGCCGGGATCGCGCCGATCGCCGCCATGACGCCCAGCGCGATCGGCAGGTCGAAGTGCGAGCCTTCCTTGGGAAGATCCGCCGGAGCGAGATTCACCGTGATGCGCTTGGCGGGCAGTGCCAGTCCGGAGGCGATCAGCGCGCTGCGGACCCGCTCGCGCGATTCCGCCACCGCCTTGTCGGGCAGACCGACGACGGTGAAGACCACGGAGCCCGGGACGATCTGGACCTGCACGTCCACCGCCCGCGCCTCGATGCCCTCGAAGGCCACGGTGGCGACGCGGGTGACCATCGGTGCCAAGTCCTCGCCGCCGCGTTCCGGTACGGCCCAGATGTGCGGCAGATCCGGGAGCGGCTCAAGGGCATCGCCGCCATGGAACTCCGCTGCCGCCGGCCTGTTCACAGCCGGACACAATGGCCGGATCGGAGACAGCCATGCGCCTGACCACGACCCTTCTCGCCCTGACCCTGATCGCCGGCAGCAGCCTCGCCGCCCGCGCCGACGAGAAGCTCCCGCCCGACCAGCAGGCGAAGGTCGAAGCCATGCTCAAGCAGGAGGGCTTCACCAAGTGGAAGGAGATCGAGCTCGACGACGGCATGATCGAGGTCGACGACGCGATCGACGCGAGCGGCAAGCAGTTCGACCTGAAGCTCGATCCGCAGACCCTGGCGATCGTCAAGCGCAAGGCCGAGTAGGCGGCGCCGAGAGGCAGCGCTTGCGTTCGGAGCGAGGCCCGGCCATATAGCCGGCGGGGGGTTGGCGAGGGACGTTTCACTCGCCAACCGGGTCAGGTCCGGAAGGAAGCAGCCCTAACGAGACCGAGCGGGTCTTCGTCCAGCCTCCCACCTCATTCCACGGCGCGCGGCAGCCAGACCCAGACACGGCATGGACGCTACGACCGGCACGCCTGACGACGAGCCGGGCCTGCCCGGGTTTCCAGCGCCCCCCGCCGCGGCGACGCCCTACCGGGTGCTCGCTCGAAAGTATCGCCCCACCAATTTCGGCGACCTGATCGGCCAGGACGCGATGGTGCGGACCCTCGCCAACGGGTTCGCGGCCAACCGCATCCCGCAGGCCTGGATGCTCACCGGCGTTCGCGGCGTCGGCAAGACCACGACGGCGCGCATCCTGGCCCGCGGCCTCAACTACGCCCGCGCCGGACAGCCCGACACCGGCCCGACCGTGTCGATGCCGGAACTCGGCCTCCACTGCGCGGCGATCATGGAATCCCGGCACATGGACGTGCTGGAGATGGACGCCGCCTCGCATACCGGTATCGACGACGTCCGGGCGATCATCGACGGCATCCGCTACGGGCCGGTCTCGGCGCGCTACAAGGTCTACATCGTCGACGAGGTCCACATGCTCTCCGAGAAGGCGTTCAACGCCTTCCTGAAGACGCTGGAGGAGCCGCCGCCGCACGCGAAGTTCGTGTTCGCCACCACGGAGATCCGCAAGGTCCCGGTGACGATCCTGTCCCGCTGCCAGCGATTCGACCTGCGCCGCGTCGAGGCGCCGACCCTGCACGCCCATCTCGCGAAGGTCTGCGCGGCCGAGGGGGTCACCGTCGAGGACGAGGCGCTGGGGGCCATCGTGCGGGCCGCGGAAGGGTCCGTGCGCGACGCGCTCTCGCTGCTCGACCAGGCGATCGCCCACGGCGCCGGCACGATCACCGCGCAGAGCGTCCGCGACATGCTGGGCCTCGCCGATCGCGCCCGGATCCTCGACCTGTTCGAGGCGGTGATGCGCGGGTCGGTCCCGGCCGCCTTCGCGGAACTGCGGGCGCAGTACGATTCCGGTGCGGACCCGTCGGTGGTGCTCTCGGATCTCGCGGCCTTCACGCATCTCGTCACCCGGCTCAAGGTGGTGCCGGAGGCGGCCGCGGACCCGACGCTCAGCGAGACGGAGCGCGTCCGCGGGGCCGCGTTCGCCGACAAGCTCTCGATCCGCGCCCTGTCGCGGGCGTGGCAGATCCTGCTGAAGGCGATTCCCGAAGTCCAGGCCGCGCCCCGGCCGCTCGCGGCGGCCGAGATGGCGATCGTGCGCCTCGCCTACGCGGCCGATCTGCCGACCCCCGACGAGGCGCTGCGCCAGCTCAGGGCCGAGGCGGCCGCGGCCCCTGCGGACGAGGCCCCGGCCGTGTCGGCCCGGCCGCCGCTGCCGCCGATCCCCGACCTGCGCGGCGGCTCCGCCGCGCTCGCCGCGGCACCCCGCACGGCAGCCGCGGACACCGCCCCGGTCGCGGCACCCGTGACCGCGCCCATCGCCGTGAACGCGACCGCGAGCGTCGCCATGAGCGCGCCCGTCGCTGCGCCGGCGCCGAGACCGGCGCCCGTGGCACCGCCGACGCCGCGCCTCGGACGGTTCGAGGACCTGATCGCGCTGGCGGACGCCAACCGGGACATCCTGCTGCGGACCGCCCTCGAGCGCGACGTCCACCTGGTGCGCTTCGAGGAGGGCCGGATGGAGTTCCGCCTCGCCTCCGGCGGCCGGTCGAGCCTCGCCAACGACATCGCCGCCGCCATCGAGCGGTGGACCGGGCGGCGCTGGGTGGTGGCCCTGTCGAAGGACGAGGGCGCCCCGACCCTCGACGCGGCGGCCCGGGCCGCCACCGAGACCCGCCGGGAGAATGCCGCCGCCGACCCCTTCGTGCGCGAGGTGCTGACGCGCTTCCCCGGGGCCGAGATCGTCGACGTGCGCGAGACCGCGCCCGAGGCCCTGCCCTCCGCCGAGCAGGAGATCCTCGGGGAAGGCGATGCCGCGCGGGTCGGCGAGGTCGAGGACGACGACGCCTGACGCGGCGCACGGTGGCGCCCGGGCCGGGCCATACCCAGATCAGACGAGGAAACGGAAAGAGAGCCGCATGCGCGACCTGATGGGCATCATGAAGCAGGCTCAGGCCATGCAGGAGAAGATGGCCAACCTGCAGTCCGAGATGGACGAGATCGAGGTGAGCGGCGCCTCCGGCGGCGGCTCCGTCCGGGTCACCATGACCGCCAAGGGCCAGATGAAGGGCGTCAGCATCGACCCGTCGCTGATGGTGGCGGACGAGCGCGAGATCCTGGAGGACCTGATCGTGGCCGCCTGCAACGACGCCCGCGGCAAGGCCGAGGCGACCATGCAGGAGCGCATGGCCGAGCTGACGAAGGGCCTGCCGCTACCGCCGGGCATGAAGCTGCCCTTCTAGGCTGCAGGTCCGACGGAACGGTCGAATCCGTCGTCTTCGCGAGTGCGGCGGAGCGATCCGGCAGCGCCGCGCTCGTCGAGGACGCGCTGCTCTGGACTGCTTCGTCGCGCTCGCGAGGACGGGAGGAACGGGCGGCCCTGCGAGCCGCCCGTCCGATCTTCAGGCCGCGATCGCCTGCGCGGTCGGTCCGGCAGAGCGCACGTCGGCGTCGACATGGTCCTCGAACCGCTTGAAGTTGTCATCGAACATCTTCACCAGCCGCGCGGCCGTCTCCACGAAGGCACCCTTGTTGGCCCAGGTCTTCACCGGGGTCAGGATGTGCGGCTCGACGCCCGGAACCGAGACCGGCACCGCGAAGCCGAAGTACGGGTCACGCCGGAACTCGGCCTGCGCCAGCGAGCCGTCGAGGGCGGCGCTCAGCAGGCGGCGCGTCACGCGGATCGGCATCCGCCGGCCGGTGCCGACGCCGCCGCCGGTCCAGCCGGTGTTGACCAGCCAGCAATCGACGCTGTGCTTGGCGATGAGGTCGCGCAGCAGGTTGCCGTAGGTGCTCGGGTGCCGCGGCATGAACGGCGCGCCGAAGCAGGTCGAGAAGGTCGCCTCCGGCCCGGTCAGGCCGCGCTCGGTGCCGGCCACCTTGGCGGTGTAGCCCGAGAGGAAGTGGTACATCGCCTCGGCGCCGGTGAGCTTGGCGATCGGCGGCATCACCCCGAAGGCGTCGCAGGTCAGCATCACGATGTTCTTCGGATGCCCGGCCCGGCCCGTGGCGCTCGCGTTGGCGATGAAGTCCAGCGGGTAGGCGCAGCGTGTGTTCTCGGTGAGCGAAGCGTCGTCGAAGTCCGGCACGCGGGTGACCGGGTCGATGATCACGTTCTCCATCACCGTGCCGAAGCGCTCGGTGGTGGCGTAGATCTCCGGCTCGGCGTTGCGCGAGAGACGGATCGTCTTGGCGTAGCAGCCGCCCTCGAAGTTGAAGATCCCGGAATTCGACCAGCCGTGCTCGTCGTCGCCGAGCAGCTGGCGGGAGGAATCGTTCGACAGCGTCGTCTTGCCGGTCCCGGACAGGCCGAAGAAGATCGCCGAGCCGCCCTCGGCGTCGAGCGCCGCGTTGGCCGAGCAGTGCATCGGCATCACGCCCTGACCGGGCAGGATGTAGTTCAGGTAGGTGAAGACCGACTTCTTCATCTCGCCCGCGTAGGCGGAGCCGCCGATCAGCACGAGCTTCTTCGAGAAGTCGATGGCGATCACGGTCTTCGACCGGCAGCCGTGCCGGGCGGGATCCGCCTGGAAGCTCGGCAGGTCGATGATCGTCATGTCCGGCACGTAGGACGCGATCTCGGAGCGGTCCGGCCGGATGAGCAGGTTGCGGATGAACAGCGAGTGCCACGCGAACTCGGTGAACACCCGCGCCTTCACCCGGTAGGCCGGATCGGCACCGCCGTAGAGGTCCTGGGCGAACAGCTCCCTGCCCTCGGCGTGCTTCAGGAAGTCCTGGCGCAGGGTCTCGAACTGCTCGGGCGTGATGGCGCCGTTGTTGTCCCACCAGACCTCGTTCTCGGTGCCGGCGTCGCGGACCACGAACTTGTCCTTGGGCGAGCGGCCGGTATGGCTGCCGGTGGTGGCGACGATCGCGCCCCCGCGGGCGAGCTGCGCCTCCTTGCGGGACAGGGCCTCCTCGTAGAGGCGCGGAGCCTCGAAATTCCAGTGGACGGCCTTGAGGTCGCGGAAGCCGGCCGCCTCGGCGCCGTGGGCCGCGTTGTGATCACCGATGTTGGTCAAGATCGTATCTCCCGGGCCCCTGTTCGACCGTCGACGCGACTGAACCGGACGGCACCGCCGTCCGGGCTTGCCCGGGAGACGTCCGTGCGGTCGTACAGGACCGCCGCACGCAGGATCTCCGTTCCCGGCCGCTCGCCTCCCCACTCTCGAGTAGGTGGCGAAGCTTCGCTGTCATAAGGGGCCCCGCCGGGAGCCCGCAACGTGTACAAACAGGTTAGACCACAGTCGTGGACTCAGGAACCCAAGTCTGTAAGCAGTTCCGTTCGTCGGGCAGCATAATGCCACCGGCGGAGCGGCTTCGGAATACCCATATACCACACAAGCGGGTACTCACCCGTCCCCGGACCCTTGCGCGGCGCCCGCCGCCGTCTATGCCCGTCCGGATCCGAAGCCCCTTCCTCGCCCCAGAGGCACGATGCCCCAAGCCGTCGCCGGCCCCGAGATCGAGCGCCTGATCCAGCTCCTCGCCCGCATGCCGGGCCTCGGACCGCGCTCGGCGCGGCGGGCCGCCCTCCAGCTCATCAAGAAGCGCGACACTTTGCTCGGGCCCCTCGCCGACGCGATGCGGGTGGCGGCCGACCGCATCGTCGTGTGCACGAGCTGCGGGAACGTCGACACCTCGGACCCGTGCACGATCTGCCGCGACGCCGAGCGCGATCCGACGACGCTCGTGGTGGTGGAGGACGTGTCCGACCTCTGGGCCCTGGAGCGCTCCGGGGCCGTGAAGGCGCGCTATCACGTGCTCGGCGGCGTCCTCTCGGCGCTGGACGGCGTCCGGCCGGAGCACCTGAACCTCGCGAGTCTCGTGGAGCGCGTGGCCCGGCCCGAGGTCACCGAGGTCATCCTGGCGCTCAACGCCACGGTCGACGGCCAGACCACCGCCCACTACGTCACGGAGTCGATCCGGCACTGCGACGTGAAGGTCACGCGCCTCGCCCACGGCGTGCCGGTCGGCGGCGAGCTCGACTACCTCGACGAGGGCACGCTGTCGGCGGCGATCCGCAGCCGGACGGCGTTCTGAGGGTCGGCGACGGGCACCAACCGGTATTTGACCGGTCCACGGCCGCATCCTATTCGACGGAGAGCCCGGACCCGTCCCGGCGCCTTCCCTGCCGGTTCCTGCCATGACCATCCGCCCGCTCGTCATCCTTCCCGATCCTGTCCTGCGCCTGGGCTCCGAGCCGGTCGGGCCGATCACCGCCGAGATCCGCACCCTCGTCGCCGACATGTTCGAGACGATGTACGACGCCCCCGGCGTCGGGCTCGCGGCGATCCAGATCGGGGTGCCGAAGCGCGTCGTCACGATCGACACGTCGAAGGAGGAAGGCGTCCGCGACGCGCGGGTGTTCATCAACCCCGAGATCGTCTGGTCCTCGGAGGAGAAGCGGGTCTACGACGAGGGCTGCCTGTCGATCCCGGACTACTACGCCGAGGTCGAGCGGCCGGACCGGGTGCGGGTGAAGTTCCGCGACCTCGACGGCACGGAGCGGGAGATCGAGGCCGACGGCCTGCTCTCGACCTGCATCCAGCACGAGATCGACCATCTCAACGGCGTGCTGTTCATCGACCACCTGTCGAAGCTGAAGCGCGACCGGGTGATCAAGAAGTTCACCAAGGCGGCCAAGCGCGACGCGGCCTGATCCGGCCATGCGCGTCGTCTTCATGGGCACGCCGGACTTCGCGGTGCCGACGCTCGCCCGGCTCGCGCAGGACGGGCA
Source organism: Methylobacterium sp. ME121 (assembly GCF_000974725.1). NCBI lineage: Bacteria > Pseudomonadati > Pseudomonadota > Alphaproteobacteria > Hyphomicrobiales > Methylobacteriaceae > Methylobacterium > Methylobacterium sp. ME121. The sequence continues at coordinate 62,034 of NZ_BBUX01000003.1, read as the reverse complement.
CGACATCGCGGCGGTCTATACCCGCGCGCCCGCCCGGGCCGGCCGCGGCATGAGCCTGCGCCCCTCGCCGGTCCACGCGCTGGCCGACTCGCTCGGCATCCCGGTCCTGACACCCGCGACGCTCCGCACGCCCGAAGCCGCCGAGACCTTCGCGGCGCACCGGGCCGACGTCGCCGTGGTGGTGGCCTACGGGATGCTGCTGCCGCAGGCGATCCTCGACGCGCCGAAGCACGGCTGCCTCAACCTGCACGGCTCCCTGCTGCCGCGCTGGCGCGGGGCGGCGCCGATCCAGCGCGCCGTGATGGCGGGCGATGCCGAGAGCGGCGTCGGCGTGATGCGGATGGAGGCGGGCCTCGACACCGGCCCGGTGGCGCTGGAGGCCCGGCTGCCGATCGCGCCGGGCATGACGGCGGGCGCGCTGCACGACGCCCTGATGCCGCTCGGCGCCGACCTGATGGCGCGGGCCCTCGCGGCGCTCGACGCGGGCACGCTGACCTTCACGCCGCAGCCGGAGGACGGCGTCGTGTACGCGCACAAGATCACCAACGACGAGGCGCGGATCGACTGGTCCCGGCCGGCCGCTGAGGTCGCGAACCGGATCAACGGGTTGTCGCCGTTCCCCGGCGCCTTCTTTGAGGTCGATCTCGGCAAGGGGCCCGAGCGGGTGAAGGTGCTGCGCGCCGCCCTCGCCCAGTGCGCGGGTTCGGGCGCGGGCGTGCCGGGCACGCTGCTCGACGCCGAAGGCACCGTCACGTGCGGGGACGGCGCCGTGCGGCTCGTGGAGCTGCGCCGCGCCGGGAAGGGCGGAAGCGCGAGCGGGGCCGAGTTCGTCCGCGGCGCGCGGCTGGCGCCCGGCGCCCGCCTCGGCTGATGCCCCGCTACAAGCTCGTCATCGAGTACGACGGCGGCCCCTTCTGCGGCTGGCAGCGGCAGGCCGACGATCCCACGGTCCAGGGCGCGATCGAGGCGGCCGTCACGCGCTTCTCCGGCGAGAATGCCCGGCTCACCTGCGCGGGTCGGACCGATGCCGGCGTGCACGCGATCCATCAGGTCGCCCATCTCGACCTCGCCAAGGACTGGCGGACCGACACGGTCCGGGACGCCCTGAACGCCCATCTGCGGCCGCAGCCGGTGGCGATCCTGTCTGCCGAGACCGTGCCCGACAGCTTCGACGCCCGCCACTCGGCGATCCGCCGGCACTACCGCTACCGCATCCTCAACCGGCGCAGCCCCGCGGCGCTGACGCGGGCCCATGTCTGGCACGTGCCGTGGCCCCTCGACGCGGACCTGATGCACGACGCCGCCCAGCGCCTCGTCGGCCGCCACGACTTCTCGGCCTTCCGGGCCGCCGAATGCCAGGCGAACAGCCCGATCCGCACGCTGGAGCAGCTCGACGTCGCCCGCGCGCCGATGGCGCTCCACGACGAGATCGTGGTGGCGACCGCGGCGCGCTCCTTCCTGCACCATCAGGTGCGGGCGATGGTCGGCACGCTGATGCTCGCCGGCTGCCGTCGCCTCGCCGCGGACGACGTGGCCGAGATCCTCGCCTCGGGCGACAAAAGCCGCTGCGGGCCGCTGGCCCCGGCCGCGGGGCTGACCTTCGTGGGCGTCGACTACGATCCCGGGAAATAGGCGTCGAGCACGCGCCCGTAGATCGCGGTCAGCCGCTCGAGGTCGGCGACCGCCACGCATTCGTCGACCTGGTGCATCGTCTCGCCGACGAGGCCGAACTCGATCACCGGGCAGGCATCCTTGATGAAGCGCGCGTCCGACGTGCCGCCGGTGGTGGAGAGCGTCGGCGTCAGACCGGTCTCGGCCCGGATCGCCTCGGCGACGAGCGTCACGAAGGCGTCCGGCCGCGTCAGGAAGGCCGGCGCGTTCGAGGGCTGGAGGTCGAGGGTGAAGCGGACCGCGTTCCCGGCCGCCTGCTCCAGGCGCCGGCGGATCTCGGCGCCCAGGCTCTCGGCCGTCCAGTCGTCGTTGAAGCGGACGTTGAAGGTTGCCCGGGCGGTCGACGGGATCACGTTGGTGGCTGGATTGCCGACGTCGACCGTGGTGAATTCGAGGTTCGAGGCGTCGAAATGCGCGGTCCCACGATCCAGAGGCTCGGCGATCAGCGCCGAGGCGAGGCGCAGCAGGCCGGGAATCGGGTTCTCGGCCTTGTGCGGGTAGGCGACGTGGCCCTGCCGTCCGAGCACAGTGAGCTTGCCGGTCAGCGACCCGCGCCGGCCGATCTTGATCATCTCGCCGAGCCGGCCTGGGTTGGTCGGCTCCCCGAGGACGCAGTGGTCGAACCGCTCGCCCCGGCGCCGCGCCCAGTCGAGGAGCTTCACGGTGCCGTTGACCGCGGGTCCCTCCTCGTCGCCGGTGATCAGGAACGCGATGGAGCCGCCGAAATCGGCCCCGCGCCGGTCGAGGAAGGCGAGGGTCGCCGCGAGCATGCAGGCGACGCCGCCCTTCATGTCGGCCGCGCCCCGGCCATACAGCATCCCGTCGGCCACGGCGCCCGCGAAGGGATCGTGGCGCCAGGCGCCCTCGCCCTCCGGCACGACGTCGGTGTGGCCGGCAAAGACGAGGCACGGACCGTTCTGCCCGATGCGGGCATAGAGGTTCGGCGTATCGGGATAGCCGGGCTCCGCGAAGACCGGCCGCTCGATCGCGAAGCCGGCCGGCCGGAGCGCGTCGGCGACCACGTCGAGGGCGCCCCGATCTTCCGGTGTCACGGACGGGCAGCGGATCAGGTCCTGCGCGAGGCGCAGGGCCGCGTCGGGGGCGTGATGGTCAGCCGGCATGAACCCGTCCTCGGCGGCGCGAGGTGCCGCGCGGCCCGCTTAACCCGAAGCGGGCCGCCCCGGAACTCCCGACCCGGGCCCTACTTGGTGACCACGACCTGCACGTCGCCGTGGCGGCGCTGCACCGAGACGGTGACGTCGTCGTCGTAGCGCTGGAAGCGGATGTCCAGGCGCGAGCCGCCGAGCTTCACGTTGTAGAGCGTCACCCCGTCGAGGAAGCCCGGCAGGATCGGGTTCTTGAGCCGGACGCGGTTGCGCTCGTGGTCCAGTTCGAGGCCGAGGCAGGCCGCCAGGAACGCGAACGGCGCCGCCGCCGCCCAGGCCTGCGGGCTGCAGGCGACCGGGTACGAGACCGGGCCGCGCTGCTTGCGGCGCATGAAGCCGCAGAACAGCTCCGGCAGCCGCTTCTGGTCCTGGTAGAGCGAGGTGTCGAACATCCCCTGGAAGATGCGCGCGGCCTCGTGCTTGCGGTCGTAGCGCGCGAGACCCATCGCGATCAGCGCGTTGTCGTGCGGCCAGATCGAGCCGTTGTGGTAGGACATCGGGTTGTAGCGCGCCTCGCCCTTGGCGATCGTGCGCACGCCCCAGCCGTTGAAGCCGTCCTTGCACAGCAGCGTCTCGGCGACCCGCGCCGCCCGCTCCGGCTTGGCGATGCCGGTGAACAGGGCGTGGCCGGCATTGGAGGAGCGGACCGCGCACTGCTTCTTCGCGCCGTCGAGCGCCAGCGCGTAGGTGCCGATCTCCTCGTTCCAGAACGCCGCGTCGAACCGCTCGCGCAGGCTCGCGGCCTCCTGGGTGAGCCGCTCGGCCATCGGGTCGTGGCCGAGGAGCGCCGCGAGCTTCGCCATGCCGTTCTTGGCCGCGTAGACGTAGCCCTGTACCTCGCAGAGAGCGATCGGGCCCTTGGCCAGGTGGCCGTCGGCGTGGAAGATCGAGTCGTGGCTGTCCTTCCAGCCCTGGTTCTCGAGGCCCTTGTCGGTGTCGCGGGCGTACTCGACGAACCCATCACCGTCGCGGTCGCCGTAGCGGTCCATCCATTCGAGCGCCAGTTCGAGGGCCGGCCAGATCGCCCGCACGGTCTCGAGGTCGCCCGTGACCGCGTAGTACTCCCAGGCCAGCATCACGAAGAGCGGCGTGCCGTCGATGGTGCCGTAATAGTGCCGGAACGGCACCTCGCCGAGCATCGCCATCTCGCCGCGGCGGGTCTCGTGCAGGACCTTGCCGGGCTGGGCGTCGGCGGCCGGATCGACCGCCTTGGCCTGCGTCGAGGCGAGGTAGCGCAGGACCCCCCGGGCGAATTTCGGGTCGATCCACAGGGCCATCATCGCGGTGATGATGCCGTCGCGCCCGAACACCGTGGAGTACCAGGGGATGCCGGCGAACGGGTAGATGCCCTCCGGGGTGCGGCTCGCGAGCATGTAGAGGTCGGCGGTTGCCCGGCACAGGCCCTCGTTGAACTGGTCGTTCGACGAGATGATCGTGGTGATGCCGGCGGTCAGCGCGCGCAGGTCGCGCCGCGAATCGCGGTAGGCGCGCGCGAAGATCGTCCCCTCACCGAGATCCTTCGGCTCGCGCCGGGCGCCGCCGGCATTGGCCGCCAGCGTGAGCCGGGCGGCCGCGTCCTCGCCGACCATCGTGTCGGTCGGCGGCTTGGTGAAGGCCCGGTGCGCCTCGAAGGTCACCCGGATGAACAGGGAGGTCCGGCCGCCCGGCGGGAGCGACACGTCGAACGCCACCTTGCCGGGCTCGATCGAATCGGGCTTCGGGCCGAAATGCAGGGACGTCGTCCGGACGATCTCGTCCAGGCCGACGTAGCGGAACTGCACCTCGCGGTCGCTCGCCACCAGGACGCCGCGCTTGCCGCGCTCCTGACGGTCGGTCCCGCGGACCTCGAAGAGGTCGCGGAAGTCCGCGTCGAAGGTGACGGCGATGCGCAGGCGCCGGTGCTTCGAATCGTACGAGCGAAGGCCGATCCGGTCGTAGCAGGCGCCGCGGAACAGGAACTTGGTGCGCTCGATCGCGATCGTCTCGCGGGGGATCGAGGTCTCGTCGTGGGCGTCGATGCGGATGTCGGGTGTCGTCATGTCGACGCTGAGCGCGCCGTTATCGTCCTGCATCACCGAGGAGAGCATCAGCGGGCGCTGGCCCTCGACCGTCACCTCCAGGCGCGAGAGGTAGCGCGTGTCTTGGAAATAGAGGCCTTCCGGCCCGGGCTGGACGCCGATGTCGCCGTAGGAATCGAGGACGCCGAAGGCCTCGCCGAACTTCAGCGAGCGCAGCGGCCGCTCGACCAGGGAGGTCTGCGCCTCGATATGGTAGGTCGGGAGGACGTCGTCCGCGTCCTGGAATCCGTGCGCCACGCTTCCGGCGCTCGCCGCGGTCCGGGCCTTCGCATCGTGGGCCGCTGCCGTGTTGTCCGCCGCCATGCAGGGCATCTCCGGGTGCAAGTGAGGGGTGCGAATCGAGAGGGCTGCTGCATCCCTACGATGCAGCAGCCCTTGTTCACCCTACGGATGAGTCGCCTTTAAGACGCTAGGCCGAGCCGGACCCGCCTCGCAAGCCCGGTGCCGTGTTTCAGGCCGGCATGGCGGCGACCGGGATCGCCGGTCGCGCGGAGCCGTTGACCTCGCCGTACTGCGGCATGAACCCGGACTTCGGCAGCTTGATCACGTCGGCGCCGCGGGCGAGCAGCTCCTCGTAGGCGGCCACGTACTTCTTCACCATGCACTCGGCGGTGAAGGCGCTCTCGAAGTGGCGGCGCACGCCGGCGCGGCTCATCGCCTTCACCTTGGCGACAGCGGCCACGGCGTCGTCCATGTTATCGCAGAGCACGCCGCCGACGCCGTCCTTGATGACCTCCGGCACGGAGCCGTTCCGGAACGCGATCACCGGGGTGCCGGCCGACATCGCCTCGATCATCACGAGGCCGAAGGGCTCCGGCCAGTCGATCGGAAAGGCGAGCGCCAGGGCGTTGCCGAGGAAGTCCTTCTTCTGCTCCTCGTTGATCTCGCCGATGTACTCGATCAGCGGGTGGTGGAACATCGGCTCGATGACCTCGTCCCAGTAATCCTGATCGGCCTTGTCGACCTTGGCGGCGATCTTGAGGGGCGTGCCGGAGCGGATCGCCATCTCGATCGCGCGGTCGGGCCGCTTCTCGGGCGAGATCCGGCCGAGGAAGGCGAGGTAGCCGCCCTTGGCCTCCGGGTAGTACGGGCAGTTCTCGGCCGGCAGGCCGTGATGGATCGTCGCCAGCCAGTTGGAGGTCGGCGGCATGGGCAGGCGCTGATTGTCGGAGATCGAGACCAGCGGCATGCCCGTAAAGGTGCGGTAGACCGGCATGAAGTCCGGCACGTCGAGCCGACCGTGCATCGTGGTGATGCACTTGTGGTTCAGATCCTCGAACATCGGGTACTGAAGCAGGTCGATGTGGAAGTGCAGGATGTCGAACTCGTGCGCGCGGCGGTGCACCTGATGCAGCATCGCCAGGTGGCTGGCCGTGTGATCCCGGTAGCCGAGCAGGCGCAAGCCCTCGGGCGTGCAGGCCGCGAGCTTGGCAGTCGTCTCGGAGTCACCGCTTGCGAACAGCGTGACTTCGTGGCCCTGGCGAACCAGTTCCTCTGTAATCCAGCTGACGACGCGCTCGGTGCCGCCGTAGAACTTCGGAGGGACGGCCTCCGACAACGGAGCGATCTGGGCAATGCGCACGAAGTGTCTCCTGGTTGGCCAATTTGACGGGGGGTCTAACCCTGCCGGCCTGAGCGGGACATGAATGAAACCGACGGCTAAGGTTATGGTTCCTGGCGCACCCGCTGTCCCTCGCCGTTTTGTGCGGCGCGCAAGCCGTCCCCGAATTCCCCCGAATCAGCACGGGTGAAACGGCCGCTGCCCCGCCGTCGCCGATTCGCCGGAGCGGGTGTCCTGCAGAGAAGCTCGGTCTCCGGGCTCGATACGCCGAAGCACGGCGACGCGTTCCGTCTGATCTCGATCTCGTGCTCCGATCCGCGGGCGTTGCCGCCGCGTCAGCTTTCTGTCATAAGCCGCCCCGCGTCGAACCGCCCGGCCGATAGGGCTGCCGTGGCGGCTCGTGCTGCTCCACCAGAAGCATCAGCGCGCGAACCTCATCCGATCCTCCCGGATCGGTCCGAGATCATTTCGCGCAACGGAGAGCCAAATGCCCAAGTTGAAGACGAAATCGGGCGCGAAGAAGCGCTTCAAGATCACCGGCACCGGCAAGGTGATGTACGCCCAGGCCGGCAAGCGCCACGGGATGATCAAGCGGACGACCAAGCAGATCCGCAACCTGCGCGGCACCACGACCCTGTTCGAGGGCGATGCCGCCAACGTGAAGAAGTACTTCCTGCCGAACGCGCGGTAAGTCCTTCAACACCCGTTGCCACTGTCTTTCGTCGAATCCAGGAGATAACCGATGGCCCGCGTCAAGCGCGGCGTGACCAGTCACGCGAAGCACAAGAAGGTTCTGAAGGCCGCCAAGGGCTACTACGGCCGGCGCAAGAATACGATCCGCATCGCCAAGCAGGCGGTCGAGAAGGGCATGCAGTATGCCTACCGCGACCGCAAGAACAAGAAGCGCACGTTCCGCGCCCTCTGGATCCAGCGCCTCAACGCGGCAGTCCGCGAGCACGGCCTGACCTACTCGCGCTTCATCGACGGCCTGGCCAAGTCCGGCATCGTCGTCGACCGCAAGGCGCTGTCGGAGCTGGCGATCCACGAGCCGGCGAGCTTCGCCGCCGTCGTCGAGAAGGCGAAGGCCGCGCTGCCGCAGAACACCGCCAAGGCCGCCTGATCCAGGCCTGAGGCGAGACGGACGGAAGGCGCGGTTCCCCTGAGGAGCCGCGCCTTCGTCGTTTACGAGGTCCCGCGCGCCGCGCTTGCGCCCGGGCGCACAACGCGCGAGAGCACGGCCCGATGGCCGACTCCGCCAACCCTGCTCGAAGACAGCGATGACCGATCTCGACACCCTCGAACGCGATCTCCTGGCCCAGGTGGGCGCGGCGTCCGACGAGGCGGCCCTCGACGCGGTCCGCGTCGCCGCGCTCGGCAAGAAGGGCAGCGTCTCGGACCTGCTGAAGACCCTCGGGTCGATGACGCCGGAGGAGCGGAAGGAGCGCGGGCCCCTGATCAACGGCCTGCGCGACCGTGTCCAGGGCGCCGTCACCGCGCGCAAGACCGAGCTGGCCGAGGCCGCCCTGGAGGCCCGCCTCGCCTCCGAGCGGGTCGACGTCACCCTGCCGGTCCGCGAGGCCCCCGAGGTGCGCGGCCGGATCCACCCGATCTCCCAGGTGATAGACGAGATCACCGCGATCTTCGCCGACATGGGCTTCGCGGTCGCCGAGGGTCCGGACATCGAGACGGACGAGCTGAACTTCACGGCGCTCAACTTTCCGCCCGGCCACCCGGCCCGCGAGATGCACGACACCTTCTTCCTGGCGCCGGACCGCGACGGGAAGCGCAAGGTGCTGCGCACCCACACCTCGCCCGTGCAGGTGCGGACCATGCGGGCGCAGACGCCGCCGATCCGCGTGATCATCCCGGGCCGGACCTACCGGCACGATTCCGACCAGACCCACACGCCGATGTTCCATCAGGTCGAGGGGCTGGTGATCGACACGAGCGCCAACATCGCCAACCTGAAATGGGTGCTGGAGGAGTTCTGCAAGGCGTTCTTCGAGGTGGACGGCGTGAAGATGCGCTTCCGCCCGTCCTTCTTCCCCTTCACCGAGCCCTCCGCGGAGGTCGACATCCAGTGCTCGCGCAAGGGCGGCGAGATCCGCTTCGGCGAGGGCGACGACTGGCTGGAGATCCTCGGCTGCGGGATGGTCCACCCGAACGTGCTGCGCAATTGCGGGCTCGACCCGGACGCCGTGCAGGGCTTCGCCTTCGGCGTCGGGATCGACCGAATCGCCATGCTCAAATACGGCATGCCGGACCTGCGGCCGTTCTTCGAGGCCGACGTCCGCTGGCTCGACCATTACGGCTTCCGCCCGCTCGACGTGCCGAGCCTCGTGGGCGGCCTCACGGCCTGAGCCGCCCCGGCCGAGCCGCGGCCCTCCGGCCCCGGTGACGGCCCCGCGATCCTGTTCCTCCGACGGTCGAGCCGATACCGGGCTCTCGAAGGTCCATCATGAAATTCACCCTCGCCTGGCTCAAGGACCACCTCGACACCGAGGCTTCCCTCGACACCGTCGCCGAGACGCTCACGCGGATCGGCCTGGAGGTGGAGGGCATCGAGGACAAGGCCGCCGCGCTCAAGCCCTACGTCATCGCCCGGATCCTGACGGCCGAGCAGCACCCGAACGCCGACCGGCTCCGGGTCTGCACCGTCGATACCGGCGCGGGCGCGCCTGTGCAGGTGGTCTGCGGCGCCCCGAACGCCCGGGCCGACCTCGTCTCGGTCTTCGCGCCGCCGGGCACCTACGTCCCGGGCAAGAACATCACCCTGTCGGTGGGCACGATCCGCGGCGTCGAGAGCCGCGGGATGCTGTGCTCGGGCGCCGAGCTCGGCCTCGGCGACGACCACGACGGCATCATGGAGCTCCCGACCGACGCGCCGGTCGGACAGGCCTACGCGCTCTATGCCGGGCTCGACGATCCGGTCATCGAGATCAACCTGACGCCGAACCGGCCGGACTGCGCCTCGGTCCACGGCATCGCCCGCGACCTCGCCGCCGCCGGCATCGGCACGCTCAAGCGCGAGACCCTGCCGGGCGTGCGCGGCGAGGGCCCCTGCCCGGTCGAGGTCGCGCTGGCCCTCGATCCGGCCGACCGCCACCTCGCCCCGCTGTTCGCCCTGCGGCTGGTGCGCGGCGTCAGGAACGGCCCGTCGCCGGCCTGGATGCAGGCGCGCCTGCGCGCTATCGGCCTGCGGCCGATCAACAGCCTCGTCGACATCACCAACTACGTCACGTTCGACCGCGGCCGGCCGCTCCACGTCTTCGACGCCGCCAAGGTCGCCGGCGCGCTGACCGTCCGGCGGGCGCGGGAGGGCGAGAGCCTGCGCGCCCTGGACGGCCGGACCCACGCCCTCACCGACGACACAGTGGTGATCGCCGACGCGAACGGCGTCGAATCCATCGCCGGCATCATGGGCGGCGAGGCGTCGGGCTGCGACGCCGGCACCACGGACGTGCTGATCGAGTCGGCCCTGTGGGACCCGACCAACATCGCCCAGTCGGGCCGCCGCCTCGGCATCATCACCGACGCGCGCTACCGGTTCGAGCGGGGCGTCGACCCGGCCTTCACGCTCCCCGGCCTCGACCTCGCGACGCGGCTCGTGGTCGATCTCTGCGGCGGCACGCCGACCGAGGCGCGGGTCGCCGGGGCGCCGCCCGAATCCGAGCACGTCATCGACTTCCCCTGGACCGAGGTCCGCCGCCTCGCCGGCATCGACGTCCCGCGCGCCGAGATGCAGCAGATCCTCGAGACGCTGGGCTTCCACGTCTCCGGCACCGGGGACAGGGTGACGGTGCGGCCGCCGTCCTGGCGGCCCGACGTCGAGGGCAAGGCCGACCTCGTCGAGGAGGTCGTCCGCATCGCCGGGCTCGATCGGATCGAGGCCGAGCCCCTGCCGCCGCTCGCCGGGATCGGCCGTCCGCTGCTCACCGTGATGCAGAAGCGGACCCGCCTGGCCAAGCGCGCCCTGGCGAGCCGCGGCCTCATGGAGGCGGTGACGTGGTCGTTCGTCCCGCACGACGACGCCGTCCTGTTCGGCGGCGGTGGCGCCGACCTGATCCTGGCCAACCCGATCGCCTCGGAGCTGTCCGACATGCGGCCGAGCCTGGTGCCGGGCCTCCTGCGCGCGGCCCAGCGCAACGCCGACCGCGGCTACCCGGACGCCGCCCTGTTCGAGGTCGGCCAGTGCTTCGCCTCGGACGAGCCGGAGGGCCAGACCATCCGCGCGGCGGCGGTCCGCCGCGGCGGGGCGACCCTGGCCGGCGCCGGGCGGCACTGGGACGGCAAGGCCGCGACCGTCGACGCCTTCGACGCCAAGGCGGACGCCCTCGCCCTGCTCGGCAGCCTCGGCGTGCCGACGGGCGGCCTCCAGATCACCGCGGGCGGCCCGTCCTGGCTGCATCCCGGCCGCTCGGGCACGCTGCGCTTCGGCCCGAAGACCGAGATCGGCTGGTTCGGGGAGGTGCATCCGCGGACGCTGCAGGCCCTCGACCTGAAGGGAACGCTCGTGGCGTTCGAGATCGTCCTCGACGCCCTGCCCCTGCCCAAGCTCAAGCCGACCAAGGCCAAGGCCGCCCTGGCGCTGTCGGAATTCCAGCCGCTGTCGCGGGACTTCGCCTTCGTGGTCGGCCGCGACGTCCCGGCGGGCGACATCGTCAAGGCCGCCCAGAACGCCGGGCGCAAGCTCGTGACCGGCGTCGACGTGTTCGACCTCTACGAGGGGCCGGGCGTGCCGGACGGCGCCAAGTCGGTGGCAATCGCGGTGCGCCTCCAGCCCGTCGAGCGGACCCTGACCGACGCGGAGATCGAGGCGGTGAGCGCCAAGATCGTCGCCGAGGTCTCCCGCAAGACGGGCGCGACCCTCCGGGCCTGAGGCGCCGCCATGGACCGGATCGCGATGCTCATCGACGACCTCGCGGCGGCCGAGTACCGGCCGAAGGCGGCGCTGCGGGAGGCCCTCAACCACCCGGCCGCCGTCGCGGAGGCGACCCTGCCGCTGCTGGAGGCGGCCGCCGACGGGCGCGAGCTGACGCCGGAGGAGACGAACCTCCTGTTCTGGGGCCTGCATGTCATGGCCCATGCCCGGGACACGCGCGCCCTGGCGCCGCTCCTCAGGCTGCTCCGGCACGACGAGGAGACCCTCGACGCCGTGCTGGGCGATGCCGTCACGGCGACCCTCGCCCGTGTCGTGGCGAGCCTGTTCGACGGCGATCCGCAGCCGCTGTTCCGGCTGATCCTGGACAGCACGGTCGACGATTACGCGCGCATGGCGCTGATGTGCGCCTGCACCTTCCTGACCCTGGAGGGGCGGATCGACCGGACGGCGATGCACGACCTGCTGGTCCGGTTCGACGACGCGCAGGCCGCCGTGGAGGACGGTCCCGCCTGGGTCGGCTGGGAAGAGACGATCGCGCATCTCGGCTTCCGGGACCTCGCGCCGCGCGCGGCCGCGGCCCGCGCCGACGGACGGCTCACCGACGAGGTCAGCGACGCCGCGTGGTTCAAGGAGGCCCTGCGCAAGGCGGAGACCAAGCCGGACGACCGCGACCGGCTCGGCCCCTACCAGTACGGCTACCTCGACGATCCGGTCGAAGCGCTCGACTGGGCCGAGGAGGGTGCGGGCGAGCCGCAGCGCAACCCGTTCAAGGATGTCGGCCGCAACGACCCCTGCCCGTGCGGCTCGGGGAAGAAGTTCAAGAAGTGCTGCCTCGGCAAGGCGGAGGCGGAGGGACCGTGGATGCCGCCGGAGCCGCTAGGCGGCTGAGGCGCCGCTGCCGCTGAGCGGGTTCTCGGGATCCCAGCCGTAGGTCAGGGTCTCGAACCGCATCGCGCGGGCGTCGACCATGAGGAGGCGCCCGACCAGCGGCTCGCCGAAGCCCGCCACGGCGCGGATCACCTCCATGGCCATCAGCGAGCCCATGACGCCGGCGAGCGCGCCGAGCACGCCGGCCTCCGCGCAGGCCGGCACGCTGCCGGGCGGAGGCGGGTTCGGGAAGAGGCAGCGGTAGGTCGGGTTCGGAGTTCCGTCGGCCCCGGTCTCGTGCGCGCGGATCGTGGTCAGCGTGCCGTCGAAGCGGCCCAGCGCCGCCGTCACCAGCGGGCGCCGCGCCCGGAAGCAGGCGTCCGACACCGCGTAGCGCGTGGCGAAGTTGTCGGATCCGTCGGCCACGAGGTCGTAGCCGGCGATGAGGTCGACGGCGTTGCCCGCGTCGATCCGGAACGGGTGCCGGACGACCGTCACGTGCGGGTTGAGGCGCGCCACCGCGTCGGCCGCGCTCTCGACCTTCGGCCGGCCGAGATCCGGCGTCCCGTGGATCACCTGCCGCTGCAGATTCGACAGGGAGACCGTGTCGTCGTCGACGAGGCCGATCGTGCCGATCCCCGCGGCGGCGAGGTACTGGATCAGCGGCGCGCCGAGCCCGCCCGCCCCGACGACGAGGATCCGGGCGGCCTTGATCCGGGCCTGACCGGGACCGCCGACCTCGGCCAGGACGAGGTGGCGGGCGTAGCGTTCGATCTCGTCGGGGGCGAGGGCCATAACCTGCCCATAATCCGCGTCGGCGCCGATCGGAAGCGCTGAAAAGACAACGCCGCCCCTGTGAGGAGGCGGCGCAAGTCTCGCGTCCCTGGATCCGGGCCGCTCAGCGCGGCGCGAGGATCATGATCATCTGCCGGCCTTCGAGCATCGGCTCGCTCTCGACCTTGGCGATCTCGGCGGTCTCGCTCTTCACGCGCTCCAGGAGGCGCAGACCGATATCCTGGTGAGCCATCTCACGACCGCGGAAGCGCAGGGTCACCTTGACCTTGTCGCCCTCCTCGAAGAAGCGGTGAACCGACTTCATCTTGGTGTCGTAGTCGTGCTTGTCGATGCCGGGACGGAGCTTGATCTCCTTCACCTCGACGGTCTTCTGCCGCTTGCGGGCCTCGTTCTGCTTCTTCTGCTCGTTGAAGCGGAAGCGCCCGTAATCGAGCAGCTTGCAGACGGGCGGCACGGAATTCGGCGCGATCTCCACGAGATCGAGACCGACTTCCTCGGCCAGGTTCAGGGCGTCGAAGAAGGGGACGACGCCGCGGTTCTGCCCGGTATCGTCGATCAGCTGCACTTCCCGCACACCGCGAATGTCGCGGTTCGCGCGCGGCCCGTCCTTCTGCGGGGCCGGCATGGCTCTCATCGGTCTACGAATGGCTTAGGTCTCCTGCTGCAACGGCGAAACGGCGGATCCCCAGGAGGATCTCCTGACCGCCTGCCGTCCCGGTTTCATCCGGACATACAACGTTGGTGGAACAGCGCCCAGAGTCAACCGCCCAGCCGCGCGGCGGCGCAAATATTCGGCCGCCGCGTCGCGATTCGAGGCCGGGACCGGTGCCGCCGTCAGGCTGACCGACCGAGCAGCCCGGCATAGACCGCCAGCGTGTCGCCCACCATCCGCTCGAGGGAGAAGTGCGCCTCGACATGCGCGCGGCTCCGCCGCCCGAGGGCGTCGCGGGCGCTCGCGCCGAGGGAGAGCGCCTCGGTGAGGGCGGCGGCGAGCGCGGCCGCGTCGCCGGGCGGCACGCGCCATCCGGTGCGCTGGCCCGCGGGGGTCTCGGGCGGTGCCAGCACCGTTTCCGGCACGGCGCCGAGGTCCGAGACGACCACCGGGGCGCCGAGCGCCTGCGCCTCCACGGCCGAGCGCCCGAAGGCCTCGGGCTCCACGGACGGCACCGCCACCACCGAGGCCGCGCGGAAGGCCGCCGGCATGTCGGTGCAGTGCCCGACCCGGCGGACGATGCCCCCGAGGCCGCGCGCGGCGATCAGCGCGTCGAGCTCGCGCTCGTAGGCGGCGCGGCCCTGCGGATCCCCCGCCAGCACCACGGCCAGGTCGGGAACGCCGCGGTCGCGCATCTGCGCGGCGGCCTCGATCAGCACGCGATGGCCCTTCCAGGCCGTGAGGCGGGCGGCCAGCAGGATCACGCGCTCGTGGGGCGCGACGCCCCAGCTCCGGCGCAGCGCCTCCACCCGGGCGGCGCCGACCGCCACCGGGTTGAACACCGCGAGGTCCGTGCCCCGGTGGATGACCCGCACGCGGTCGCCGGCCTGCTCGGCATGCAGCCGGTGGATCAGGTCCGCGGTGTAGTGCGAGTTCGCGATGACCACGTCGCCGCGGGCCATCACCGAGTTGTAGAGCACCTTCACGCCGGTCCGGCCGGAATAGCTGCCGTGATAGGTGGTCACGAATGGCAGCCCGAGCCGGCGCGCCGCCCCGAGCGCGACCCAGGCGGGCGCGCGGGAGCGAGCGTGGATGATCTGCACCTCCTCACGGCGGCAGAGCGCCATCAGCCGCAGGACGTTCACCGCCATCGAGGCCGGATTCTTCGATGCGGCCGGGAATCGCAGCCAGTGCCCACCCTTGGCCTGCAACTCGCCGACGAGACGTCCGCCCTCCGTCGCCACCAGGGCGCGAGCGCCCACGGCGGCGAGGCCGCCCGCGACATCGACCGCGGTGCGCTCCGCGCCCCCCGCGTCGAGTTCGGGGATGATCTGCAGGATGCGTGCCCCCGCCAGCGCTCCGACTTCCGCCGGGAAGCCCGACAGGGCGTGGGTTCCGTCGCCCGTTCGCGGGCCCTCGGCGAGGACGCGAAGGCCCCCGACCGGTATCTGCCAAATGCTCGCTGCCATTGATCCAGCATCGCCGCCGGGCTTTACGGTCCGGTAAACGAGAGTTGAAGCCGAACCGTTCAGGACCGGACTTCTTCCACGTTCAGACAGGGATATCGGAGAGATCGATGACGGATACCGCCCCCGAGTTCCTCACCGTCGGCACGGGCGACGCGGCCCGCCGCATCGCCGTGCGGGTGCGCGCGGGCGGCGGGCCGCCCGTGGTCTGGCTCGGCGGGTTTCGCTCCGACATGACCGCCACTAAGGCGACGGCCCTGGATGCCTGGGCGGCGCGGACGGGCCGGACGCTCATCCGGTTCGACTACGCCGCGCACGGCGCCTCGGGTGGGACCTTCACGGACTGCACCATCTCGTCCTGGCTCGAGGACGCGCAGGCCGTCCTCGCGGCCTACGTGACGGAGGCACCGGTCCTCGTCGGCTCGTCGATGGGCGGCTGGATCGCCTGCCTGGCGGCCCGCGACCGTGTTGCCCGCGGGCAGGCGACGGCGGGGCTGGTGCTGATCGCGCCGGCCCTGGACTTCACGGAGGAGCTGATCTGGAACCGTCTCAGCGCGGCGGCCCGCGCGATGCTGATCCGGGACGGCGTCCTCAGGAAGCCCAGCGACTACGCGCCGGAGCCGGACCCGATCACGCGGGACCTCATCGACGACGGCCGCCGTCACTGCATGCTGGGCGGCCCGGTGGACCCAGCCTGCCCGGTGCATATCCTCCAGGGCATGCGGGACACCGACGTCCCCTACACCCACGCCTTGAAGACAGTCGACCGCCTGCCGGCCGAGGGGACGGTGCTGACGCTGATCGCCGACGGCGACCACCGCCTGTCGCGGCCGCGGGATATCGCGCGGCTCGTGGCGGCGGTGGCCGAGATCGCCTGACCGGGCCCCGGGTCGGGCCGGTCAGTGCAGGCTGACGGGCTGCAGGTCGTGTGCCGCGGCGTTGGCCAGGACGACATCCCGCGAATCGGCGAGCATGATCGGGGCGCCGCTCGCCGAGAGCAGGGCGAACAGGTCGAGGCCGGGCGTCAGCTCGGGAGCCTGCGGGAAGAAGCGGCGGACCTCGTCGGACCGGATCGGCCGGACGTAGGCGATGTGCCCCTCGCCCAGCGCCGCGAGATCGGCGGGCTGGAACTCCGCCGGGTCGAGATCGGCGGGGGTCAGGGGAGACGGGTTCAGAACGGTCATCAAGCCCTCCTGGGGTGGCAGAGCGTCCACCGCCGATCCTGAAGGCACCGGCGGCTCGACCCTGATGTGGGGATCCGCGCCGGCCAATCAATCGGTCGGCCTCAGCCGCGGGCCCCGATATCGATCTTGCGCACGATGCGGTCCGGCTCCGGCCGGACCAGGTCGATCGACAGGAGGCCGTTGGCGAGGTCGGCGCCGAGGACCTCCATGCCGTCCGCGAGCAGGAAGGCCCGCTGGAACTGGCGCGCCGCGATGCCGCGGTGGAGGAAGTGCCGCTCGCGCTCGTCCACCTGCCGGCCGCGCACAACGAGCTGGCTCTCCTCCAGCATCACGTCCAGCTGATCGCGGGTGAAGCCGGCCACCGCCAGGGTGATCCGGAGGCGCTCGGGCTCGCTCTCGGTGCGGGGCAGACGCTCGATGTTGTAGGGCGGGTAGCCGTCGTTGGCGGCCTTGGAGACCCGGTCGAGGGCCTGCTCGATCTCGTCGAAGCCGAGCAGGAACGGGTGCCCGAAGGGCGAGGATCGGGTCATCGCGGCCATCATCCAGAAAGCGAAGCCTCCGACCCCGGGATCTGCCGCAATCCCGGGATGCCTGAGCACCTCGTCGACAGGAGCCCGCTCGAGGCAGCGCTCCGCCGGACGCGACGACGCCGGCAACACGGAGATATGGCCAAGGCCTTCCGGGCCATCAAGGGAGGAGGCCGGTTTCGCCGGACGCTCGTGCGGCGCGCATATCCGGGATGTTTCGGCAAAAATTTGCGGGATCGATAGGCAAAGGTCCGAACAGCCACGCTTTCTCCTAACAGTTTGGAACTGCTCTGATTTTCTCTTCGGGCCTTGATCCGGACAGCGGGCCTGGATACTGCCGCGACAGGCGACGATCCGGCTTCCGAGATTGATCGCCGCGATCTTTTTACGCGACGCGAGGCACCGGAGCCGTGAGCACGCCCATGACCCCGTCGGACCATGCGGCGATGCGGCGCGTCGCCGACGTGTGCGGCGACGAGGCCGATATCCTGGCCCTGTCGGTGGCCCGTTTCGTGGCGGCCGGCTACATGACCAGCGACGTCGCCTGCTGGAATGCGGCCTTCGACGGTGCCGAGCAGCTGCTCGGCCCGACGGAGGGCTGCCGCTTCGTCGCCTGCGTGGTCGCGATCATCCGGGCGCTGCGCGCGGAGCGCGACGGCGACTGGTCATTCATGCCGGCGAGCTGCTGCCGCGTGACCGGCCACGAATGCGCGCTGGTGAAGCTGATCAACCGGGGCCGCCAGCGACTCTGGGCGGATCTCGAGGCGGCCGCGGCCGAGATCACCGGCCAGGACGCGGCGCCGCGCCTCGTGGCGGCGGTCCGCGCCGCGGTCGGGCCGCTGGACGCGGCGGCCGAGCGCCTCGCCCCGGCCACCTGCCCCGCCGGAACGGTGCTGCACTGATCCCGCTCCCCGCCAACCCGGTCTGCGCGGCGAAAGCCGGCGGCCGGCGCAAACTCGAAGAGGATTTGGTCACGGTGCTTGCCCTGCGCGCTCCCCTGTACCGCCGTCGGATCGGGCGCATCGCCCTCGACACGGCGGCCTGCTTCGCGCTCTCGGCGCTCTTCGTCGTGTCGGCCCTGGCGCAGGACGCGTCCGAGAAGGCGCCGATCAAGCTGCAGCTCAACAAGGTCGAGACCGCGGGCGAGGCCTGCCGGATCACCATGGTGATCGACAACAAGGGGTCCGGCCTCAAGTCCTACAAGGTGGATCTCTTCGCGTTCGACCCCGAGGGCGTCGCGCAGAAGCGGGTGGCCGTCGAGCTCGGTCCGCTGCCGCCGAAGAAGACCACCGTGAAGATCTTCGATTTCCCCGGCATCGCCTGCAACAAGGTCGGTCGCGTCCTCCTGAACGACGTTCTGACCTGCGACGGCGGCGACGCCGGCCGCGAGGCCTGCCTCGAGCGGACCGAGACCGACAGCAAGGCCGGCCTCCCGTTCGACCGCTGATGCAGGTGGTGTGACGGTCGACGAGACCAAACCGCCCGGCGGCGAGGGCCGCCGGGCGGCCTGCGGCTTTCGCCGCACCCCGAGACGATGGCGGCGCAAGGCCGCGTGAGACCAGGACGCCAGGAGCCCGCGATGGACCCGACACAAGCCCCGATCGAGGCGGCCCACGACTTCTCGTTCCTCGGCCTGTTCCTGCAGGCCGACCCGATCGTGAAGGGCGTGATGATCCTGCTGGTGATCGCCTCGATCGCCTGCTGGACGGTGGTGTTCGAGAAGGTGATCCGGCTCGCCGCCGCGCGGCGCCAGGCCAAGGCCTTCGCGAACTTGGTCCGCTCCGGCGGCAGCCTCGACGGCGAGCATCGCGGCATCGCCGGCCACGTGGTGAAGGCGGCGATCGACGCGTGGCGCGATCAGGATTCCTCCGAGACCCGGGCCGAGCGCCGCGACCGCATCGAGCGGGCGATGAAGGGCGCCCTCACCATCGAGGTGAAGCGCCTGCGCACCGGCCTGTCGCTGCTGGCGACCTCGGGCTCCACGGCCCCGTTCGTCGGGCTGTTCGGCACCGTCTGGGGCATCATGAACTCGTTCTCGTCCATCGCCCGCAGCCAGGACACCTCGCTCGCCGTGGTGGCGCCGGGCATCGCGGAAGCCCTGTTCGCGACCGCGATCGGTCTCGTCGTCGCGATCCCGGCGGTGATGGCCTACAACAAGCTCGCGAGCGACGTGAGCGGCATCCAGAGCACCTTCTCGTCCTACATCTCGGTCCTGGGCAACCGCCTCGCGCGCGACCGCGCCGGCGCCCACCGCGCGGCCGCCGAGTAGAGCGACCGGCGCCCGCCCCCAGAGAGCCGAACGTAAAGGTACCGGAGACGCCCCATGGCGATGGGATCCATTCGCGCGAACGACGACGACGACCTCGACGACGTGCCGATGTCCGACATCAACGTCACCCCGATGGTCGACGTGATGCTCGTGCTGCTGATCATCTTCATGGTCGCCGCGCCGCTGATGACCACCGGCGTTCCGGTCCAGCTGCCGAAGACCGCGGCCCCCAAGGTCGCGCAGTCGAAGAAGCCCGCCGAGGTGACGGTCGACAAGGACGGCAACCCGTCCATCGCCAAGGAGGTGTTCACGATGGAGAGCATCGTGCCGCGCCTGCGCGAGATGGCGGCCGCCGACAAGGACCAGGTGATCCTCGTGCGCGGCGACCGCGACGTGCCCTACGGCAAGGTCATGGAGGTCATGGGCCTCGTCGGGCAGGCCGGCTTCACCAAGGTGTCGCTGATCGCGCAGTCGCCCGGCGGCGCCGCTCCGGCCTCGCCCGCCGCCGCCCCCGCAGGGACCGCGCGCTGACCCGATGAGCACCTACACGTCGACGGATATGCCGGCCGGTCTCGGCGAGCGCCGCCCGTCCGGGCTGCTCGCCGCCTTCCTGGTTGCCCTGGGCCTGCACGCCTGCGTGCTCGCCGCGGTGATGTTCCTGCGGCTCTCCCCGCCCGCACCGCCCGGCGAGCAGCAGATCACCGTCGACCTCGCGCCGCTCATGACCGACGCGGCCACCGAGGCGCCCGCGGAGCAGCAGATGAGCCAGGAGGCCCCTCCGGAGACGAAGCCGGTGGACGCGCCGCCGGACGAGGCCGTCCAGCCGCCGCCGCCGACCGAGATGACCGAGGTGAAGCCGGAGGACACCCAGGCGGTCGAGATGCCGCAGGAGGCTCAGCCCGTCGAGGCGCAGAGCCAGGTCATCACCTCCGCGTCCGAGGCCGCCGAGCCGCTGGCACCGCCGCCCACGGAGGTCGCGAAGTCCGTGGAGCCGCCGAAGCCGACGCCCGATCCGGCCAAGCTGAAGGCGGAACGGGAAGCCAAGCTGCGCAAGATCCGGGAGGAGAAGCTCCGCGAGCAGAAGCGCGAGGAGGCCCGGCAGGAGCGCCTGGAGGAGATCCGCGAGGCGAAGGCCAAGGCCGCGCGCGAGGCCAAGGCCCGCGAGGCCAAGGCCCGGGCGGGCGCCGAGCGGAGTTCGGCGTCGGCCTCGCGCGAGAACGCGGCCGGCCGGGCCGCCGCGGGCAACGATCCGAGCGCCATGCGGCAGTGGCAGGGCGCGATCAGCGCGACGATCCACAGCCGGATGAACGTGAACGCGGCCGTCGGCACCGGCGGCGGGACCGCGGTGGTGCGGTTCACCGTGATGCGCTCGGGTCAGGTGACGGGAGCGGGCGTGGCCCGCTCCAGCGGGATCGGCCAGATCGACAGCGCCGCCCTCGCGGCGGTGCGCGGCTCCATGCCGGCCGCACCCGCGGGCGTGACGCAGTCGAGCCTCTCGATCTCCATTCCGCTCAACTTCCGCGTGCGTTGATCGGGCGACGATCGGGCCCGATTCCACTCGGCTGAACATGGGCGCGGTCCGGATCGTCCAGCGGACGCGTACGAATAGTGTGCGCCGTCCGTCCCGGCCGGCGATCCGGATTCGCCATCGGCCGCGCGGGCATGCTAAAGCCTTCGTGAACCTGCCCTCCCCGCGCGCCTGACGGCGATGCGGGAGGGCGCCGATCCGGCCTTGCCCTCCGCCCCTCGAACAGGCCGGACCCGCTCAGACCCCGTCCCGCGCAGGCTGCGCCGGGTCGGATCCGTCGAGCCGGGGTGAAAGGGACAGGATGAGCGACGACACTGAGTACGACCTCGACGAGGTGAATGCCACCCGCGACGCGGAGGCGGAAGCCAAGACCCGCGCCGAGAACCGCGCCGAGCGCGCGGAACGGGCGGAGCGCATGGCTCGCGAGGGCGCCCAGGCGATGGCGGAGCACCACGCGGCCATCAAGGCGATGGACGAGCGGACCGTGCGGCTGCGCTCGCTCCGGCTCGCCAAGGAGGCCGCGGACGCGCAGGCCAAGGCGGCCGAGAAGGAAGCCAAGGCGGCCGCCAAGGGCAGCGCGAAGAAGGCCGCGCCGAAGAAGACGACCGCGAAGGGCTAGAGGTCGATGGCCGAAGACCGCAATCGCCGCCGCTTCAGCGACCCGCGCGCGGCAGCCGAGGCGGCGTTCCGGGCCGCCACCAGTCCGAAGCCC
Organism: Methylobacterium sp. ME121; assembly: GCF_000974725.1. Taxonomy (NCBI): domain Bacteria; kingdom Pseudomonadati; phylum Pseudomonadota; class Alphaproteobacteria; order Hyphomicrobiales; family Methylobacteriaceae; genus Methylobacterium; species Methylobacterium sp. ME121. The sequence continues at coordinate 40,676 of NZ_BBUX01000003.1, read as the reverse complement.
GCCGCCCCGCCGCCGCAGGCGGCGCCACGGCCGGCTGCGATCCCGGGCTCGCGGGAAGTGGTGAGCCTGCGCCTCGACAGCGCCGTGCTCGCCCATTTCCAGAAGGACGGGCCGGGCTGGCAGGACCGCATCAACGAGGCGCTCAAGGCCCTCGTCCCGGCGGCCGAGGCCTGAAAGCCGTCGGGCCAGGAAGCCCTCGATCCCGGAACAGGCGCTCAGACCGGCTTCGGCCGCTCGCGAAGGATCCGGTTCACCGCCCGGTCGAGGGCTGACAGGAATGCCGACCGATCGGCGCGCGAGAAGGGCTTCGGCCCGCCCGTGATGGTGCCGGCCTCGCGCAACGATTGCATCAAGTCGCGGGTGGCGAGGGCGAGGCCGATCCCGGCCTCGCTGAACGGCTTGCCGGTGAACGCCAGGACCGTGGCCCCGGCCTTCACGCAGCGCGCGGCCAGCGGGACGTCGGCGGTGAGCACGATGCTCCCGGGCCCGGCCCGCGCGGCGATCCAGTCGTCGGCGGCATCGAGTTCCGGGCCGACGACCACCCGCTCGATCCAGGGCTCGCGCGGAAGGTTCAGCACGCTGTTGGCGACGACGTGGACGGTCAGGCCGTAGCGTTCGGCGACCCGGTAGGTCTCGTCCTTGACCGGGCAGGCGTCGGCGTCGAGGTAGATCGGCGGGCGCGGCGCGACACTCATGGGCGGGGTACAAGCTTCGAGGTGAAGCCTGCCAGGATGAGGAGCACGCCCAGGGCGAACTGCCCGTGCTCGATATCGCCGCCCACCGACAGCACGATGGCGCGGCCGAAGACGACGAGTCCGATCAGCGGCAGCCCGAAGCGCAGCGCCATCTTCACGGCGATCAGGGCGTTCGCCCGCGCGGTGCTCGACCCGGACATCAGCGGGCGACCGCGGCGCGCCGGGGCGACAGGTCCGCCACCGGCGCGGTCTCGGCGGGCCCGCGCTCCAGCGTCGCGACGGACAGCGGCGCACCGCGGCCGCGGAGCGCGTGGGCGCCGAGGGACCGCGCCCGCACCCCGGCCGGCAGGCGCGGCAGGCGGTTGAGGAGATCCTGCGAGATCAGGATGCCGACGCCGAGGGGGCGGCACAGGGCCTCGATCCGCGACGTCACGTTCACGGCGTCGCCGAAATACGCGATCTTGTGGCGGTCGACCCCGACTTCGGCCGTGACCACCGAGCCGCCGTGCAGGGCCGCCCGCAGCCGCGGCACCGTGCCGAACCGGGCTTGCCAGGCCGCGGCGTCCGCCTCGATCCGATCGAGCACCTCGAACACGCAGGTCACGCAGCGCGCGTCCTTCAGGCCGCGGGCCATCGGCCACGTCACCATGGCGAGATCGCCGACGTAGTCGTCCACCGAGCCGCCGTTGCGCCGCACCGGCTCGGCGAGCGTCGCGAACACCGCGCTGAGATATTCCTGCGCGCGGAGGTCGCCGTGAGTCTCCGCGAAGGCCGTGGAGCCGACGACGTCGAGGAACAGGAAGACCCGCTCCTCCGCCACCGGCTTGTGGTAGCGGCCGATCATGAAGTTCACGAACACCTCGCCGCCGATCAGGTCGCGCATCCGGATGACGAAGACCAGCAGGCCCGACACCGCCAGGGCGTAGGCCAGGACCCGCGCCGTCATGCGGGTCGCGGTCGTGAGGTCGTCCGGTGTCAGGGCGAACGCCCAGACGACCAGGCCGCCCAGCGCGTTGCCCGCCATGATCATCAGCACGTAGGCGAGTTCCGCGGCCAGCACGTAGAGCCAGGCCGGCAGCCGGCGGATCCGCGCCTGCAGCCCGGCCAGGATCAGCCCGCGGTCGAAGGCCAGCACCGTGGCGCCCATGCAGAGGCCGTAGGTAAATCCGGCGAGCGGCGAGGCTCCGGCCGCGAAGATGATGTTGTAGAGCAACCCCGCGCCGGCCGCCGCCAGCAGGATCAGACCCCAGAATATCCGGTGGGCCGGCAGCATCGACGCATCTCCAGCAGGGCCAGCCGACGGACCGTGCGCGGGTCCGGGTGTCGCGTGGCCCTGCGCGGCGGCGCTGCGCGGGGCAGCGCAGGCTCGGCAAGCCCACGCCGCCGGACTCCGGGTATGGGCCCAAAGTTTAGCGCCGCGGGAGGCCGCATGCCATTGCTCAACGCCCCAAGATGGCGCGAGTAAGGCGTGCCGGGTTGTTGCGCGGCCGAGCCGTGATACGCCGGCGGCCCGGGACACGACCGGACCGCCGCCTGCAACCCCTGTGACAGCGAAAAGGGAGCGCTGCCATGTACGCCAGGAGCTTCGGCGCGACGCGCGTCTCTGTGCCGGTCATCGGCCAGGGCACGTGGCACATCGACAGTTCGGACCGGACGGACGCGGTCCGGGCGCTGCGGGCCGGGATCGACGCCGGCATGACCCATATCGACACCGCGGAGATGTACGGCGACGCGGAGGCGATCGTCGCCGCCGCCGTCGCGGATTGCCGCGAGGAGGTGTTCCTCGTCTCGAAGGTGGTGCCGGGCAACGCGACGCGCCGGGGCGTCGCCCGGGCCTGCGAGGCCTCGCTCCGCCGCCTGCGGACGGATCGGCTGGACTGCTACCTGCTGCACTGGCCGGGCCAGCACCCGCTGGCGGAGACGATCGCGGGCTTCGAGGACCTGCGCCGGGCGGGCAAGATCCTGTCCTGGGGCGTCAGCAACTTCGACGTCGAGGATCTCGACCGCGCCCTCGCCATCGCGGGGCCGGACCGGATCGCGTGCAATCAGGTCCTCTACCACCTGAACGAGCGGGCCATCGAGCACGCCGTGCTGCCCTGGTGCGAGAAGCACGGCGTCGCGATGGTGGGCTACTCGCCCTTCGGCAGCGGCGACTTCCCCGATCCGGCCAGCGCAGGCGGCCGCGTGCTGGCGGGCATCGCGCAGAACCACGGCACGACGCCCTACGCGGTGGCCCTCGCCTACCTGACCCGGCTGCCGGGCACGTTCACGATCCCCAAGACCGGTCGCCCGGACCGGGCCGTCGCGAATGCCGGCGCGGCGGACCTGCACCTCGGCGCGGCCGAGATCGCCCTGATCGACGCGCATTTCCCGCGCGGACCGCGCCCCCGGATGCTGCCGATGCTCTGAGAGCGGGCCGGCTCAGGCCCGCAGCGCCAGGGTCACGGGATCGGCCGGCGCGGCGGCCCGGACGCGGTTGCGGCCGGCCTTCTTGGCCGCGTAGAGGGCCGCGTCCGCCGCCGGGAACAGGCCCTCGGGCGGATCGCCGCCGCCGGGATCTGCGCTGGCGACGCCGATGCTCACCGTGGCGCTGCCCCCGACCTCCGGGGCGTGGGGGATGCGGAGGTTCACCACGGCGCGGCGGATGCGCTCCGCCGCGACGCTGGCGGCCGTCGCGTCGAGGCCCGGCAGCAGGGCGACGAACTCCTCGCCGCCGATCCGGAAGCTGAGCCCGGCGGTATCGAGGGTCCGCTGCAGGCAGTCCGCCACCGCCCTCAGCACCTCGTCGCCGCGCTGGTGGCCGAAGCGGTCGTTGAACTGCTTGAAGTGGTCGGCATCGACGATCATCAGCGCCAGGGGTGTCCGGAGCTGGACGGCACGCTTCCACTCCACGGCGAAGTGCTCGTCGTAGCTGCGCCGGTTCGGCAGGCCGGTCAGGCCGTCGGTCCGCGCGAGCACGGCGAGCGCGGCGTTCGCCTCGCGGGTGGAGGCCTCGGCGGCCACATGGCGCCCCACCTCCCGGTGCAGCAGGACCGTCAGGCCGAAGGACAGGCCGCAGAGGCACAGGATCAGGACGCCGACGATCGCGGCCTTGTAGATCCAGACGCCGCGGATGCTGTCGACATCCGTCGCCACGGTCACGATCAGCGGCAGGTCGCCGAGGTCGGCGAAGCTGTAGACCCGCTCGACGCCGTCCAGGAACGAGCGCCCCTGGAACTCGCCGCGCGGCGTGGCCCGGTACATCTTGTAGCCCGTGCTCGCGCTGATGCTCAGGCCGAGCGCCTGCGGGAGGGCCGGCGCCCGGATCAGGAGCGTTCCGTCCCGGTGGAAGACGTTCAGGGCGATGCCGTCGTCGAAGTGCAGACGCTCGAACAAGGCCTGGAAATGCGCGAGCTTGATCGATCCCGAGACGATCCCGGCGAACGAACCGTCCGGCGTCCGGATCCGGCGGGTCATGCGGATGATCGGCTCCCCAGTCAGCCGCGACACGGTCGGGCCGGACAGGATCAGGCCGCCATCGGGGTTCGACCGGTGGAACTCGAATTCCGGCAGCGCGCGCAGGTTGGGCCGGGCGTGAACGGACGGATCACTGGTCAGACGGACATCGCCGGCCGCGTCCGTGACGGCGATCGGACCGAGCCCGGACCCCGCCACCGCCGTGTCGAACAGCGCCAAGCGCCGGATCTCCGGCTCCAGGGCCCCGATGTCGGTGCGGCTCGCGAGGCGCGCGGAGTTCTGCAGGGAGAGATCGTAGACCCGCAGGCTGTGGCCGACGCCCTCCTCGATGACCGCCAGCAGGTTCGACGCGTTGCGGCGCGCGTTGTGCCAGGCGACGTCGCGCAGATCGAGGCAGAGATAGACGCCGAGCAGGGCCAGGCAGACCAGCAGGCACGTGCCGCCCACCGCGATCAGGCGCGAGGCGCGATCGTCGAGATGGGCTCGGATCGCTGTGGCGGTCGCGCGCAGGAGCATGGACTCGTTCGGGCTGCCGCCGGCCGCGCCATTGCGGTTCACGGACTTACTGTTGACCCGATCTTACGTCCGCGAAGATTGAAAAAGCGGTTATTAGCAGCATTAAGAAGCGCCAAATCGCTGCCTATACAAATAGAGGCCCGTACCCCTGTCAGTGCCGGCGCGGCGCGCGCGCCGCGGTTCGGAACTCCGCCGTCGTCGGGTCGATACAGGACGGCGCGCGTCGCGGGCGGCCACCCGCCCGCGACGCGCGCCCTTGCGCGATCCTGGCCAGGCGCGGCGCGTCAGTCCCCGATGCCGAACAGCTTCTCGATGAAGTTGCGGTCATCCTTCTGGGCGCGCCGTGCCGGCGCGGCCTGGCGCGGCGCCGGCGCCTCCGGCTCGCCGAGGATCTGACCGAGGAGCCCGCCCGGGCCGGCCGGGGCGGCGCTCGCCACCGAGGCGGTCGTCTCCGGCTGCCGGCGCCAGCGATTCAGGCCCGGGAGCGGGACCGGCGTCTGCCCCTTCAGCGCCTGGGTCATGTAGGTCTTCCAGATCTCCGCCGGCAGGTTGCCGCCGGTGACCTTCTTGGTGAGCTCGCCGTCGTCGTTGCCGAGCCAGACCCCGGTCACGAGGCTGCCCGAGAAGCCCAAGAACCACGCGTCGCGGTAATCCTGCGTGGTGCCGCTCTTCCCCGCGAGGTCCCAGCCGGGGATGTCGGCCTTCTTGCCGGTGCCGCTCACGAAGGTCTCGTGCATCATGGCGTTCATCATGCCGTCGGCGTTGGCGTCGATGACCCGGCCCAGACCGTTGTCGGAGCGCTTGTAGAGCACCTTCCCGTCCTGGCTCTTCACGGCGGTGACGACGTACGGGATCACGCCGATGCCGCCGTTGGCGAAGGCCCCGTAGGCGCCGACCATCTCCAGGAGCGTGACCTCGGACGTACCGAGGGCGATGGACCCGTTGGCCTGGAGCGGCGAGGTGATGCCGAGGCGCTGGGCGGTCTGGACCACGGTCTTCGGACCGACCTCCTGGCCGAGGCGCACCGCGACCGTGTTGAGCGACTGGGCGAGCGCCGTCCGCAGCGTGACGGGGCCCTCATAGCGGTGGGAGTAGTTCTCCGGCGCCCAGTTGCCGATCCGGATCGGCGCGTCCTCCCGGACCGTGTCGGGCGTGGCGCCGTGCTCCACGGCCGCGAGGTAGACGAACGGCTTGAACGAGGAGCCGGGCTGACGCTTGGCGGTCGTGGCCCGGTTGAACTGGCTCTGCGCGTAGTCGCGGCCGCCGATCAGGGCGCGGATGGCGCCGTCGGGCCGCATCGAGACCAGGGCGCCCTGGCTGACGTTGTAGCGCGTCCCCTTCGCGTTGAGCTCGTCGGTCAGCGCCTTCTCGGCCGCCGCCTGGAGGCTGGGATCGACGGTGGTCTGGACCGTGATGTCGGTGTCGAACTTGCCGACGTAATCGTCGAGCACGTCCATCACGAGGTCGGCGACGTAGTTGGCCGACCCGCCGCCGCGGGCGTTGGCGGGCTTCGCCGGCTGGGCGAGCGCAACCTTGACGTCCTGCGCCGACGCGAAGCCCAGCTCCTGCATGGCGGCGAGGACCTGGGCGGCGCGGGCCTGGGCGGCCGGCAGGTTGCGGTTCGGGGCGAGGCGCGAGGGCGCCTGCACGAGCCCGCCGAGCATCGCGGCCTGCGCGAGGCTCACCTCCTTGGCGGGCTTGCCGAAATAGCGCTGCGCCGCCGCCTCGACGCCGTAGGCGCCGGCGCCGAAATAGACGCGGTTCAGGTAGAGTTCGAGGATCTCGTCCTTGGTGTACTTGTGCTCGAGCCAGAGCGCGAGGATCGCCTCCTGGATCTTGCGCGAGGCCGAGCGCTCCGGGGTCAGGAACAGGTTCTTGGCGAGCTGCTGGGTCAGGGTCGAGCCGCCCTGCGCCACGCCGCGACGGGTCAGGTTCTGGCCGATGGCCCGGACGATGCCGACGGGATCCACGCCGAAATGCTGGTAGAAGCGCCGATCCTCGATCGCCACGAAGGCGCGCGGCAGGTAGGGCGGCAGCTCCTTGATCGACACCACACGGCCGCCGGTCTCGCCGCGATTGGCGAGCAGCGAGCCGTCGCTCGCCAGGATGGCGATGTTGGGCGGCCGCTTCGGCACCGCGAGCTGGTCGATCGGCGGCAGTTGCGACGCGTGGTAGGCGATGAGGCCGGCGAGCCCGATCACCCCCCAGAGGCCGAGGACGACGGTGCCGTAGACGATGCGGCCGAGCCAGGAACGCCGACGTCGTCCGCGACCCGAGGCCTTCGCCCGCCCCGTGGTCCGCGCCGGCGCCTTGTTCGGCTGCCGCGCTCCGCCGCCCGATCGCTTCGCCACGCCGTCTCCTGCTCCCGGCCGGTCTTCCCGAGTCAGGCGCAGGTCGAGTTCGCCGCGATCCCGCGCGCGCCCCTCGGGCACGTCGAAGTTCGGCTCAATCCTGCCCCGACCCTTGGCCATGCATCCCGTCTTCGAATGTTCCGCCACGACGCGCGTCTGTCCGGCGCACCGCAGGACGGTCTCCGCACGCCAAATGCGGCGGTTTCGCGCCCCGTCCGGAAACGACACGGAGGCCGGCGCCGCCGGCCGTCCTTGTCGAAACCGTTTGTGACCGCTTCGCGGTACGGTGCGGAAAAAGGCTGGCCATTCCGTTAAGGACCGCGCCGGACCGGCCGGATCGAAGCCGGACGCCGCGCCGCGGCGCGGGGCGCAGCTAGTGCGCGGCGCCCTGAAGCTCGCCCGTGCTCGCCAGGATCGTCTCCTGCAGCGCGGTCGCCGCCGCGTGCTGGCGCCCCGGGCCCAATACGACGAACTCGACCGCGCCGAGCGGAGGCAGGCCGACCGCCTCGGGGATCGCCGCGAGACCTGGCGGCATGACCTTGGCCGAGTGCGGCGCGATGCCCAGGCCGGCCTCGACGGCGGCCCGCAAGCCCATCAGGCTGCCGCTCGTGCATACCACCCGCCAGGACCGGCCCACCGTCTCGAGGGCGTCGAGCGCCAGCGTGCGGGTCATCGAGGGCGGCGGGTAGAGCACCAGGGGCAAGGGCTTGGCCGGATCCGGGACGAAGCCGGGCCGGCCCGCCCAGATCAGGTCCTCGGTCCAGGCCAAGGTTCCGCGCGGATCGCCGCGCCGGCGCTTGCAGAAGATCACGTCGAGCTCGCCCGCGTCGTAGCCCTGGTAGAGGGTGCGGCTCAGCCCGACCGTGATCTGGAGATCGACCGCGTCGTGCCGACCGGCGAAGCGGGCCAGCACCTGCGCCAGGGTCGACAGGGTGTAGTCCTCGGAGACGCCGAGACGGATGCGGCCGCGCAGGCCGCCCGGCGAGAAGAAGGCGCGCAGCCGGTCCTGCGCGTCCACCACCTCGCGGGCGAAGCCGATCATGGCCTGGCCGTCCGGCGTCGGAGCGACCCGGTGCGTGTCCCGCGTCAGGAGCGGCCGACCGAGAGCCTGCTCCAGCCGCGCGATGTGCCCGCTCACGGTGGATTGCCGGAGGCCGAGCGCCTGGGCCGCGGCCGTGAAGCTGCTGCTCTCGACGACCGCCAGGAACGAGCGCAGCAGCTCGATGTTCAGGTTGCCTATCATGGTTCACGATAACCGATATCGGTAACGCCGCGGGCCCGCGCGGCGTTAGGATTCGAGATGGACCCGCCCCCGGGCCGCGCCGCGGAGCCTCGTTCGATGTCCGCACCCGTGATCGTGACCACACTCTTCGTCGGCGGCCTCGTGGCGATTCCGACACTCGGACGGTGGGCCGTACAGGTCACGGAGGTGCTCGCCTCCCTGCTGGCGACCGCCACCGTGCTGGTCGTGATCCTCTACCTCTGCGACCGCTGGCCGGACTACTTCGCCAACCCGCGGATGCCGGTCGGCACGATGGCGGCACCCTTCGCCGACTGACACGATGACCCGTCCCGCGCGGTCGCAGAATCCGGGGAGCGGCCCCTCCGCGGGCGCCGCCCTGGCGTTCGTCGCAGGCTTCGTCGACGCGGCCGCCTTCATCGCCCTGACCGGCCTGTTCACCGCCCACGTCACCGGTAACTTCGTCCTGATCGGCGCCGAGCTCGTCGCGAGCTCGAGCGGCGTGGTGGCCAAGCTCCTGGCGCTGCCCGTCTTCGTCGGGGCGGTGGCGGGAGCCCGGGTTCTGGCCCTGGTGCTGGAGCGGCGGGGAGTCGATCCCCTGCCCTGGCTTCTCGCCGTCGAGGTGGCCCTGCTCGCGGGGTTCGGCCTGTGCGGCACCGTCTGGTCACCCCTCGGCGCGGCGGACGGCGCCGCCTCCATCACCGTCGGCATGCTCGCGGTCGCGGCCATGGGCCTGCAGAACGCCGTCGGACGCCTGTCACTCGGCCATCTCGCGCCCACGACGGTCATGACCGTCAGCGTCAGCCAGGCCGTCATCGACGCGACGGACCTCGCCCTGGGCAGCGGCGAACAGCGCGAGCAGACCCGGAAGCGGTTCCTGCGCGTGCTCCCGGCGATCGCGGCCTTCGCCGCGGGCGCGCTCTGCGGAGCCTACGGGATCGCGCATCTCGCCTTCGGCAGCATCGTCCTGCCACTCGGCGTTCTCGTAGTCCTGATCGTCGCGTCCGCGGCGCCCGCCGACGCGGGCGCCGTCCCGTGAGGAGCCGCCCCGCGCGGCGGTTAGGCGGCGACCGGCGTCACGGCTCGGCCGAGGGCTCGGCGGCCGGCTTGCCGAGCACCCGGCGGGCCTCGGCGAGCAACACGGGGTGGCGGGCAGCCTGCGGACCGGCATCCGGCGTCTCGCGGCCGAGCCGCGCGATGCGCGCCCGGAACAGGCGCCGGCGCAGGCCGAACCGTCGGACGCTCATCAGCAGCGCCTGAAGCACGAGGCGGACGGCCTCCGTCCGCTCGCGCTCCTCCACGATCGCCGCCGCGAGAGCGGCCTCGCGGCTGAGCGCGGCCTGGAGCTCGTCCCGGACGGCGGCGCGGGCCGCCTCGTCCCTGCGCGCCGCGTCGAGCTGGATCCGGCATTCCTGCAACGCGCTGAGCAGCAGAAGCTCCTGCGCGGACGCATCCCTCATCAAGGCCTCCCGGGGCGCCCTCTCCCGTCCGAGACGGGGCGTTCCGCCCGATCACCGACGCGCCGGCCGCGGACCGGCCCGCGCGCGTCCTCGTGCGACGCCATAGCGAGCGCGGCCGCTGGCCGGAAGCCGCCGACCGGATTATTCGGCACGCGGACCGCGAACCACGGGGGGAATCGGGGACGTGCAGATTCGGATCGCTCTGGCCTTCGGGGCCATCACCCTGGGAGGCGGCGCGCTCGCGCCCGCCCCGGCCCAAGCCTATCAGCTCGACACGGTGAACCTGGTCGGTTGTGCGCAGGAGGGCGGCGTCTGCCGGATGCCCTACCCCACCAATGTCTATTACGGCGTGCCCGGCCGGACGAACGGCCGGCCCTTCCCGCAGGGCGGCGTCGTGCCCTGCAACACCCAGACCTTCGGCGATCCGGCACCGGGCCAGGCGAAGAGCTGCTGGTACGCCCCGCGCATCAACGCGGGCGGCGGTGGCGGCTACGGCGGCGGCGGTAGTGGCTACGGCGGCGGCGGAGGCTACGGCGGCGGGGGCTACGGCGGCGGCTACCGCAACGACGGGTACGATGACCGACGCGACGCCTACCGCGACCGCCGCGACTACGACCGCCCGCCGGTGCGCCGCCCCTACGACGACGATTACGGTCCGGGCCCGCGCCGCTACCGGGGTGATCCGGACGAGTATTGATCTCGGTCGAGCAGGGCAGACGCGGGAACGTATTTGCCCTGTTAACCGCCATCCGGCATCGTCCGGCTCCGCGGAGCTCTCTCCGCGGAGCCGCGGGACCGGACGGAGGAGCTGATGACGGAGAATCGCCGCGGCGCTTTCCGGAAGAACGCTTTCACCTTCGGCGCGGTGCTGCTCGACGGCGGCGAGGTGAGCTGCCTGGTCTGGGACGCCACGGACGTGGGCGCGCAGATCGAGGTCGAGGACGATCAGGCCGTGCCGGACCGCTTCCCACTGCGGGTCAGCGCCGGCGCCGAACCGCGCCCGGCCACCGTGGCGTGGCGACGCAGCCGGCGGATCGGCATCGCCTTCGACGGCTGAGCCCCTCTCAGGTCGCCTGCAGGGCCGGGCGCGGGCGGCGCCCGGACGCCACCAGCCGGAACCGGCGCGGCCGCACGAACAGCAGGTCGAGCGCCGTCCCGCGGACCAGCCGCTCCAGCGCCAGCGGCAGAACGACCGCCATCGTCATGACCGCGAGGCTCGCGAGGCCGATATCGGCGATCGCGCCGGTGCGCACGAGGACCTCCCGGGTCGCGGCCATGGGCAGCGAGAAGGCGAGGTAGATCACGATCGAGCGCTGGCCGCAGGTCCGGACAGCCTCCGCGACCGGGCCGCCGGCGCGGCCGATCAGGGAGGCCGCCACCACGATCGCGAGGGCACCGGCGGCGCCGAGGGCGAGGCTCACCAGCGGCAGGCTGGCGAGGGTCGGATGGTCCGGCAGGCCCGACGGGGTCAGCGCGAGCCAGCCCTCGAGGAATGCCCAGGCGGCGAGTCCGCACAGGGCGAGCGGGACGCGGCGGCGCGCCGCGTCGGCGAGCGCGAAGATCCGGCCGGCGAACAGGTAACCCGCGATGAAGAAGACGTAACGGGCGCAGAATTCCTCGATCAGGGTCGACTCGCTGCGGATGTCGGCGATCTGCAGCAGGGCGGCGCCGGCGAGGAGCACGCCGCCGGGCACGCGACGCAGGGCCTTGGTGACCACCGAGAACACCGCCAGCAGGTAGATGAACCAGAGGCTGGAATAGGGCTCGATCAGCGCGTGGGCGAGGTGCGCCGCGAAGGCCGCGGGCCCGGCATCCCCGACGATCTTGCCGTATCTGGCACCCGACTGGATCACCAGCCAGAGCAGGTAGAAATAGGCGAAGTGGACGACCCGGCGGTCGGAGAACAGCCGCCAGTCGCGGTCGATCACCCGTCCGACGAACAGGCCGGAGAGCAGGAAGAAGTCCGGGATCCGGAACGGCTTCGCGAAGGCGACGACCGGGTGGAGGAAGCCCTCGCCGCCCATGGCCTCGCCGGTGCCGACGACCGAATGCATCATGACGACCAGGAGGATGCAGATCCCCTTGGCGATATCGACCCAGGCGAGCCGATCTCCCGTATCACCGACCCCGACCATCGACCCACCCCTCGCGATCGGGGCGATCCTGGACCGGTTCGGGTTGACGGCAAGGAACGGGGCGGCGGCCACCTGCGGATGTGACGAACGCGCGGTAAACGCCGGCCGGTCAGTTGCTGCGCCGCGCCGACCGCCGCGCACGGGTCATGCGCGTCGCCGCGTGGAAATCGTCGGGCTTGCCGCGGACCCAGACGAGGAAGCGCGCGATCTCCGGATCGGCGCGCAGCGCCTCGACGTCCGCGAGGCGCTTGGCGATCTCCGCCTCGCTGTAGCGGGCGTGGATCGCCGAGTGGCAGATCTGGTGCAGCCGGACCGTTCCGCGATGGGTCCCGCCCTTGAGCTTCGGCGTGAGGTGATGGAGGCTGGAGCGGGCGCGGCGCGGGATCGGGCGCTCGCAGAGGGGACAGACCGGGTCCGGCGGGCCCGGAACGCCCGGCGCGTCCGGATCCTCGGCGCTCCAGCGCTGCGAGCGCCGTCCGACCACGCGAGCCTCCCTCTCCTACCCCTGCTGGTCCGCCGGCTGCGGGCAGGCCGGACCGACGCGCGACCCGAACAGCGCCTCGGCCTCGCGATCCCGGATCCCGAGGATGGAGACGTGGTCCCCCGGGATCACGTCGATTTGGGCCCGGGGGCCGGCCGCCTCGGCGAGGTTCCGCGCCAGCTTGGCCGGCACGACCGTGTCGTCGCGGCCCTGCACGATCAACACGGGCGCCGTCCCACCGCGGATGCGCAGGTCCGAGCGGTACGTGTCGCGCAGGAGCCAGATCGGGGCTAGCGGGACATGCAGCCGCACGGTGTGGGTCATCGAGTCGAAGGGCGCCTCCAGGTACAGCCCGATCGCCGGCACCCGCTCGGCGACGGCCACGGCCACGGCGGCCCCGAGGGAATGGCCGTGGAGCAGGATCGGCGCGCCGGGCGCCCGCGCCCGCGCGGCCTCGACGGCCGCCAGCCCGTCGCGGATCAGCCCGTCCTCGCTCGGACTCCCGGTCGAGCCGGGATAGCCGCGATAGGCCACGGAGAGCACACCCCAGCCGCCCGCCCGCCAGGGCCCCGCGGCGAATCGCGCCGCGTGCGGCTCGGGGCGCGACCCGTTGCCGTGGAAGCTGACGACGACGCCGCAGCCCGGCCGCGGCGGCCGCCACAGACCGTGCAGGCTCTCGCCGTCGGGGGTCGCGACCGTAATCGTCGCGAGGCCGGGCGGGATCGTCCACGGGTTCTGCGGACCGAAGGCGCCCGGGTAGAGGAACCGCCGCTGCCCGAGCGCGAGCGCGGCGCAGGCCAGGCCGCAGAGCAGGAGCGCTGCGAGCAGGAGGCCGGCGAGGAGGCGCATGCGGTCTGGGAGAGCGAGGGCGTTCGGACGAACGGTTTCCGGGATGTGTTTTCTAGGGCGACGGGTCAGCATTGACAAAGCCGTCCGCGAGCCCGAATCTGGAACCGTTCCGAGGGGGGCCCTGCAGAGGGCTGAGATTGGGCACGCTGCCCTGACCCTTGAACCTGATCCGGCTCATACCGGCGGAGGGACGGGAACCTGCGGTCGCCTTTCGCGCGACCTCATCTCATCTCGGCCATCGCGTGGACCGGACCGCTCCAGCACGAGGAGAGGCCCACGATGAACGCACCCGTTCTCCCGAAGGACGTGAAAGGCAGCCCCGAGACCGTGACCACGGGTCCGGTGACCGGATCGCGCAAGGCCTACGCGAGCCCGGCCGGGCGGCCGGACATCCGCGTACCCTACCGCGAGATCGTCCTCTCCGATCCGAAGGAGGAACCGGTGCGGGTCTACGACCCGTCGGGCCCCTACACGGAGACCGATGCCCGCATCGACCTCAACGCCGGCCTCCCCGGCGTGCGCGAGCCCTGGATCGCGGCGCGCGGCTACGCGTCCGTCGCCCCGCGCGCGGTGAAGCCCGAGGATAACGGTTTCGCGGGCGACAAGCTCGTGGCCCCCTGCCCGGCCGAGCGGACCGTCCGCAAGGCGGCCCCGGGCCAGATAGTGACCCAGTACGAGTTCGCCCGCGCGGGAATCATCACCGAGGAGATGATCTACGTCGCCCATCGCGAGAACGTCTGCCGCGAGGCGATGCTCGCGGGCGCCGAGGCCGCGCTCGCCGACGGCCAGAGCTTCGGGGCCTCGGTCCCTCCCTTCATCACCCCGGAATTCGTGCGCGACGAGATCGCCCGCGGCCGGGCGATCATCCCGGCCAACATCAACCACACCGAGCTGGAGCCGATGGCGATCGGCCGGAACTTCCTGGTCAAGATCAACGCCAATATCGGCAACTCGGCCGTGACCTCCTCGGCGGCCGACGAGGTCGAGAAGCTCGTCTGGTCGATCCGCTGGGGCGCCGACACGGTCATGGACCTGTCCACCGGCCGCAACATCCACAATATCCGCTCGTGGATCATCCGCAACAGCCCGGTTCCGATCGGCACGGTGCCGATCTACCAGGCGCTGGAGAAGGTCGGCGGCGACCCGCTGAAGCTCGACTGGGAGGTCTTCAAGGACACGCTGATCGAGCAGGCCGAGCAGGGCATCGACTACTTCACCATCCATGCCGGCGTGCGGCTCGCCCACGTGCCGCTGACCGCCCGGCGCGTCACCGGCATCGTCTCGCGCGGCGGCTCGATCATGGCCCGCTGGTGCCTCGCCGGGCACCGGGAATCGTTCCTCTACGAGCGGTTCGACGAGATCTGCGACATCATGCGGGCCTACGACGTCTCGTTCTCGCTGGGCGACGGCCTGCGCCCGGGCTCGATCGCCGACGCCAACGACGCCGCCCAGTTCGGCGAGCTGGAGACGCTGGGCGAGCTGACCAAGGTCGCCTGGGACAAGGGCTGTCAGGTGATGATCGAGGGCCCCGGCCACGTGCCGATGCACAAGATCAAGGTCAACATGGAGAAGCAGCTGAAGGAGTGCGGCGAGGCGCCGTTCTACACCCTCGGCCCGCTGACCACCGACATCGCCCCCGGCTACGACCACATCACCTCGGGCATCGGCGCCGCGATGATCGGCTGGTTCGGCACCGCGATGCTCTGCTACGTCACGCCGAAGGAGCATCTCGGCCTGCCCGACCGGGACGACGTGAAGACCGGCGTGATCACCTACAAGATCGCCGCCCACGCCGCCGACCTCGCCAAGGGGCATCCCGCCGCGCAGCTCCGGGACGACGCGCTCAGCCGCGCCCGGTTCGACTTCCGCTGGGAGGACCAGTTCAACCTGGGCCTCGACCCGGATACGGCGCGGCGCTTCCACGACGAGACCCTGCCGAAGGATGCCCACAAGGTCGCGCATTTCTGCTCGATGTGCGGGCCGAAATTCTGCTCGATGAAGATCACGCAGGACCTGCGCGCCGAGGTGCTGGCGATGGAGGAGGCCGGCGAGGTCGTGGGCGCGGCGCCCGCGATGTCGAAGGCCGAGGCCGAAGCCGGCATGCGGGCGAAGTCGCAGGAGTTCCTGGCCGAGGGCGGCAAGCTCTACGTCGACGCCGCCGAGTGAGGTGACGGCACGCCCGGTCCGCTCAGGACCCGGGCGTGCCGCCGTACGGGACCTCGATACCGAGCATGTCGCCCGGGCGGGTGCATCCAGCCTCAGGCGGCTCCCCTCGGGCGGCCCGGAGGCGGTCGACGCGGCCTCGCAAAGCATCCGCGTATCCCGATCCTGGACGATGCACTGGACCGAGCGCTGCGACTGCCCGCGCGGCGCGACGACGATGAAGCGGTCGCGGGAGACCTCGATCGGCCCGCGTCCGTGGATCGAGCCGCGCCGCGACCGCGCAGCGGTGCGCGCGGATGAACTGCGCGGGCGTTCCCGGATCGCCCGGCGCGCCGAGCGCCGCCGTCCCCGCCAGGACGAGCATCGCCGGCATCCTGGACAGGGCGTGCTCGACGTCGCGCTGTTCGGATCGCGGCCCCGTCCCCGGAAGACGAGCGGGACAGCGGCCGAGTCGGCGTCAGTGAAAAAGCAGCGCGGATTTGTGTCGCGGCAGTAACGCGATGTTCATCGCGTCTCCGATCGCGCGCCAGCATCCGGTGGACCGGCAGGCGCCATTAAGGAACGATTAGGCAGGACCGCGCCTCAATCCTTCGATCACAGGATCGCAGGAGACCGGCGATGGAGATCCGAACGCTGACATCCACGACGCCGGGGCCGCAGGGCCTCGACGCGCTCGGAGCGACGGCCGCCGCCGCCGTGACCCAGCAGGCGCCCGAGCCCAAGACCCCCGCCAAGCCGCTCGAGCCCGCGGTGAAGCTCGACATCGGCACGAACGGCGGCAAGGCACGCTACATCCAGGACCCGGACACGAGCTCGATCGTGTTCCAGGTGGTCGATCCGTCGTCCGGCAACGTGATCGACCAGCTCCCGAGCGAGACCGCCCTGCGCAATCGTGCCTACGATTCCGCCCGCAGCGCGGAGGGTTCGCAGAGCAGCAGCCTCTCCCGCGTCGCCTGAGGGCCGTCGCTCAGGCGCGCAGCCGGCGGACCGAGTCTTCGACCGGCGGCGCGGCCAGGCCGAACTGCGCCAGCGACAGAATCTCTACCGGCGCGTCCCGCCGCGCGACGAGGACGCTGTTCTCGGCGACCGTCGTCCAGGCGCCGTGATCCCGGTCGAGCGGCTCCGAGGCGACCACCACGCCGTCCTCCGAGGCGCGGTAATAGAGCGAGTTCGCCTTGTCGTTCGCGGCGTACCGGAACGCGTAGAGATCGCGGCCGTCCGCCAGCGCCGCCGTGAACCGGAACGGATGCGCTCCGGCGAGGTCCGTGAGCCGCGCGAGAGCGCGCGCCGTCGCGTCGACCGGATCGCGGCGCGACCCCGGGCCCATCAGGCCGCAGCCCAGCAATCCCAGGAAGATCGCCTCGGAATCGGTGGTGCCGGCGCGCGACGGGTAGAGCTCGTCGGGGATCAGCGCCTCGACCGGCCGCCGCAGGCGGCTCCAGTCGCCGATATAGCCGTTGTGCATGAACAGCCACGGGCCGCAGGCGAAGGGATGACAGTTCGGCCGGGTGATCGGCGTCCCGGTCGCGGCGCGCACGTGCGCGAAGAACAGATGCGAACGCAGGTGCCGGCACAGGTAGCGGAGGTTGTCGTCCGACCAGGCGGGCTGGACCTCGCGGTACCGGCCCGGCTCCGGGTGATCGCCGTACCAGCCGAGGCCGAACCCGTCGCCGTTGGTCGCCGCGGTCGATTCGAGCGCCGCGATGCTCTGCGAGACGAGGCTGTGGGACGGCTCGGTGACGTAGTGCTCCAGCGGGATGGTGCGTCCCGCATAGGCGATCCAGCGGCACATCGACGGGCTTCTCCGGGTGTCTGTCGGCCGGCTGATCCGGGACGATCGTGGACAAAGCGCGGCACCTTGAGCGCGCGGTCGATCACGATCCGTCGCGAAAGCCGTGCCGCGGCCCGTCTCAGACGCCGTGGGTCTGGAGCCAGCTCTCCAGAAGGGCCACCTGCCAGAGCTTCGAGTTGCCCTTGGGCGTCAGCGTGCCGTCGGGATCGGCGAGCAGGTGATCGACGTAGGCGCGGTCGAAGATGCCGCGCGCGCGCGCCTCGGGCCGGTCGAGGATCTCGCGGACGTAGTCGAGGAACGGACCGCGGATGTGCTTCAGGGCGGGCACGGGGAAATACCCCTTCTTGCGGTCGATCACCTCGGCCGGGACGACCGCCCGCGCGGCTTCCTTGAGGATGTACTTGCCGCCGTCCCGGACCTTGAGCTCCGCCGGGATGCGGGCCGCCAGCTCGACGAGGTCGTGGTCGAGGAACGGCACCCGCGCCTCGAGGCCGCAGGCCATCGTCATGTTGTCGACCCGCTTGACCGGGTCGTCGACCATCATGACCTCCTGGTCGAGCTGCAGGGTCTTGTCGATGGCGCTGGCGCTCCGCGACTTCGCGAAGAAGGCGGCGATGTAGTCGGTGCTGTGATCGCCCCCCAGCATGTCGGGCGTCAGAGCCTCGCGCATCTCGGCGTGGTCGCGGTCGAAATACGCTTTCGCGTAATCGGCGACCGGGTCGGTCGAGCCCATCAGCTTGGGGTACCAGTGATAGCCGCCGAACACCTCGTCGGCGCCCTGCCCGCTCTGGATCACCGTCACGTGCTTGGCGACCTCCTGCGAGAGCAGGAGGAAGGCCACCGCGTCGTGGCTCATCTGCGGTTCCGACATCGCCGCGATCGCCGCGGGCAGCGCTTCCAGCGTCCGGGAGCCGTCGACCGCCAGCTTCGTGTGGTCCGTGGCGAAGGTCTCGGCGACGATATCCGAGTACTTGAACTCGTCGCCCTCGACGCCGTTCACCGCGTCGAAGCCTACCGAGAAGGTCTTCAGGCCCTGCTGCCCGCTCCGCGCGAGCAGGGCCACGAGCAGCGAGCTGTCCAGGCCACCCGAGAGCAGGACGCCCGTCGGGACGTCGGCGACCTGCCGGCGCTCGACGGCGGTGCCCAGGGCATCGAGAACGGCCTCGCGCCAGTCCGCCTCGGTCTGGCCGCGATCGGCCTCGCGGGGTCCGATCGCGAGTGTCCAGTAGGTCGACGCGTGCTGCGTCCCGTCCTGCTCGATCGTCAGGATCGTCGCCGGTGCCAGCTTACGCACACCCTTGAGAATGGTGAGCGGGGCCGGCACGCCCGCGTGCCAGCTCATGTAATGGTGGAGGGCGACCGGATCGATCGCGGTATCGACGTCGCCGGCCGCGAGCAGGGCCGGGAGCGACGAGGCGAAGCGGAACCGGGTTTTCGTCTCGCTGTAGTAGAGCGGCTTCACGCCCAGCCGGTCGCGCGCCAGCACGACCCGCCCGGATTCCCGCTCCAGGATGGCGAGCGCGAACATGCCGGCGAAGCGCTCGACGCAGGCACGGCCCCAGGCATGATAGGCCTTGAGCACCACCTCTGTGTCGCTGGCCGAGAAGAAGCTGTAGCCCGCCGCCTCGAGTTCGGCGCGCAGCGCGCGGAAATTGTAGATGCAGCCGTTGAACACGATCGCGAGCCCGAGCGCCGGATCGACCATGGGTTGCTGGCCGGCCTCGGACAGGTCGATGATCTTGAGCCTGCGATGGCCGAAGACGACCCGGCCGGAACCGAGAAGCCCCGCGGCGTCCGGCCCGCGCGGTTGCAGGCATCCCATCATCGCGTCGACGGCGGCGGGGTCCGCCGGCCTGTCGAAACAGATCTCGCCGCAGATTCCACACATGATGTCAGCAGGGTCTCGGTCGGGCGCGACGCACGCTCCGTCGAGCGAAACGGCCCGCGCGCCGCGGCGTTCCGCCGATCCGGCCACGGCGCTGCGCCAGGTCCCGGTCCGACCGTCCGCGGATCGGGGCCGGGGACGACGGACCCGTTTGACGCCGTCGCCGTCGAACTGCTAGACCATGGCCGTACATGGGCGCACGGCGCCGTTCGGAGTTCGCGCTCCGCGACAGACCGTTTCCGTGCAGACCATGTCGGCGGGCGTAGTTCAGTGGTAGAACGTCAGCTTCCCAAGCTGAATGTCGTCGGTTCGATCCCGATCGCCCGCTCCACCTAACTCATTGTAGCTTTTGAGATTTCTCGTGCCCTGACCGGCCGAGGTGTTCCCCATGTTCCTCATGGTGTTCCCCGCCGTTCCCCATAGCGGTGAGAAGCCCCTTCGGCTCGGCCGAGGCCTGCCTGCGGGATCGAGCTTGGCGGTAGGAGTGCCGATCTGCTGCGGGCGGACTCATCGGGCCGCAGGCGAGACTGAACCAGAAAATTTGCTCAGACGAACAGGCCGGCACGAGCAGGGCTTCAGCTGCCGCTCTCGAGGCGCTTTGGCGAGCGTTCGGCTCTGCGCCATCAGCGGACTTCGACGCACCGCCCGGACCCGGACATTCACTCGAAGCTAGGCGAGCGTCCGATCTCGGCCCGTGTCGGCCTTGCGGCAAGTCATCCCATACGTCCCGAAGCGGTCATTTTGGGGGAGCGCTCGCTGGACGCTCTGCGCCGTGGTCGCGCAGCATCGGCGTGAAAATCGCGGACTCTCGAGGTTCACTCCGCTACAGCGTCTTCGGGCCTGGCCAGAGATACCGCATGACCGTATCGAGTGACGATGACCTCGTGGGGCTCAAGACGATCGGACGCATCGTCGCCGACACGCTCGAGGTGATGGGCCGAGCCATCGAGCCCGGGATCACTGAACGAGAACTGGATCAAATCGGCCGGGACTACCTGAGCGCAGCCGGTGCTCGTCCGGCTCCCGAACTGGTCTACGGCTTCCCGGGCGCGACCTGCATCAGCGTCAACGACAAGATCGCGCATGGCATACCCGGCGATCGTCGTGTCCGGGCGGGCGACCTCGTCAACATCGACGTCTCCGCTGAGAAGGACGGCTACTTCGCGGATACGGGCGCGTCGTTCGCTGTGCCTCCGGTGGCGCGTGCGGTTGAAAGGCTCTGCCGAGACGGGCGTCGGGCGATGTGGACCGGGTTGCGTCAGGTTGGCACCGGCATGCCGTTCGCTGGCATCGGTCGAGCGGTCGGCACCTTCGCTCGGCAGAACGGCTACACGCTCGTGCGCAACCTCGCCAGCCATGGGGTCGGTCTGTCGCTGCATGAGGAACCGACTGAGATCGCGACTTGGCCCGACGCCTCCGAGCGGCGGGTCATGACGGACGGGCTCGTCTTCACCGTCGAGCCATTCTTGTCTCTCGGCGCGAACTTCGCCGAGGATGGTGACGACGGATGGACCCTGTATAGCCAGCCGAGAGCACCAACCGTGCAATACGAGCACACGGTTGTCGCAACCCGCAACGGTCCATTGGTTCTGACGGTCCCGTCGCCCTAGCATCGGCAGCAGCCCAAGCCTGCCGATCGGGCATGTCCGCACAATTATGGCTTGGCGGGCCGCGAGTTCGTTAGCAGCGTCGGCTTTCGAGTTCGCGCTCCTCGTAAGCGGACGGTCGCAAAACCACCCATCCCAGCCGTTCAGCGGCACCTACCGATGAGACCGGTATTGGCGAAAGCCGCTATTCCGATTTGGAGGAGGTTCGCGGGAAAGCGGACGCTCTTACCACTTCAATCACGTTGCAGAGACAATCTTGCCACCGATCCTGGAAGCAGACGCTCTGGCTGCAGCGGTGGTGAGCACTCAGCTGTTCCCAGGCCGCCATAATCTCTGACTCTGCCTCGTCGACGAACAGGCCCGCCTGTGCCCGGACGCACCGGTTAAAATATAACATAGGGATTCGCATCGTCTGCTCGGTACGCAGATTCGCAATTTAGCTCCGACGCGCGGTTTATCGCGGCGATAACGTCGTCAGTACCCGGTTTTCCGGCGCATCGCCTACTTCTTCTACGCCTGGAGCCGCGCGCCGAGATCTATGGCATCGGTGAGGTGGCTTTCGGCTGCCGAGAGCGCGTCCTGGCCTGTCGCGGTAATCGTCCACTCCGCTCGGTCGCATGCATCAATGCGCCCGGTCGGCACAACGAACCCACGCCGCGCCAAGCTGAGCAGGCTCGGGTCGGCCATGTAGAAGCGGGTCTCGCTCACTGAGAGCCGGAGCTTGTAACGGTCCCGCGCGCTCAGCGTAGTTCGGCGAGCAGCCATCTCGCGTTTCATTTCGCTTCCGACACCGGATCCCGGACTCTCCCGGACCCGCGGCTTCTTTCAGGGATCAACCCCCGGTGCGGCAGTCATGTTCATGATCAGTGGTTCAGCGCAGCCACGATGAAGATGATCGTGGAAAGAAGGGCCCCTTCCCCTCGTCCCCGCGAATTCATATAGCCAATCGAGCAGGTTGGCAGAGGTACTCCGGCTGACGCCGAACTGCTTTGCAGCACGACGAGGCAGCCTACAGTCTGAGACCGATACGACGGTGTGAACCTTCATGGTCGTGTGCGACCGGATCTACTCGCCCGGCCTGACAACGCGCCTGAATTCCTGGATGGAGGCAGGGCTACGACTGCCGCTAGACCCATGGAGATCATCCTTGGTCTGACCGGCGGCCCGGCTTGATCAAGACCTCACTTGCCCATGCCCCGAGATGATTGTAGGAGACCTTAACGGGCCGGTCATTGTCAGACTCGTGATGGGCGTGCTTGAGGGTCGCGGCCCTCAACCCGCGGGCACCGACAAAAGGGACGTCCCGCGCCAGAGGGATGCCCGTTCCGGCCCATTTGCGCCTGCGATGAACCCGAACGCGCGGCCCTTGTTCTCGATTCAAGTGTTTTTGCCTGAGTCTGGAGAGCCTTGAATGCGCGGTGCCCCGCTCAAAATCGCGACGCTGGCTGTCCTTCTCGTCACCGGCGCCTCGCTACCCCTAGCGGCGGCCTCGTCGGCGGTGCAGTCGGATGCACCCGCGACACCGTTCATCGAGGGACCCGAGCCGGGAACTATACGTGCCTCCGAGATGATCGGGGTTCCGGTCATCGGAATGGATCATGTCGAGATCGGCAAGATCGAGGACGTTTTGGTCGACGGAAGCGGGCAGGTCCGCGCCGTGATCATCGGCGTCGGCGGTTTCCTGGGCGTGGGCGAGAAATATGTGGCGCTTCCTTTCGACCAGCTCGGCTGGAACTTCAGCGATGTGCCGCTGATGGACGGACCGAGTTCGGTCGTGACGCCCAAGACGGCGCCCAGCGCTGAGGCAGCCGCGCAGGTGGGGCCGGATACCATGCCGGGTGCACGGACAACCCGCGACACGCTCGGCGCAGTTCAAAATCAGCATAGCGGTCGCGTGACTGGCGCGACCGGCTCAGTGGAGGCACAGCGGCCCAGCAGCACGACGGCCACGGTCCTCGTTGGCGACAAGCCGTGGCGCGCCGAGGTCCGCCTCACCCGGGCGCAGCTGCAAGCGGCTCCGGCCTTCCGCTCCGGAAAATCTCGCCCTTAGCCGTCCATGTTTGACCAAAGGAATTCTATGAGAAGCGCCATCCTCACCGGGTTATTATGGACTTCGGGCCTTCAGGGGTCCGTGGCTCAGCAGACCAACCCAGCCCCGCCAATTTCGGAAACGGGCCCTTCGCAATCCAGCTCGGGAGCAGCCACGGCCGCGGCGATAGACTTCAACTGGGTTTGGCTGAGCCTGCTCGTGGCCGTCGTGGTCCTGGGTCTCTGGTACATCGCGCGTCGACGCCAATCCGGCCCTCCAACCCGCTGATGTCGAGTTAGCGTGTTACGGACGCGGCACTCGGGAAGAACAGCGGCTCGCCGTCGTCCTGGAACAATGCCCAAACCTGTGTTGATGATCAATATTAGACGCGTGCGCCGCCCCGACTATGGCTCACCATCTTGTATCCGACGCCCAAAAGCCGAACCGATCGCAGCTAGAACCGCCGCGGCTGGCGGTGGGGACTGTGCTATAGCGGGGCGATCCATTTGAAGCGGAGCCCCGATGACCAGCTTTGCGCGGATCCTAGGCGTGATCGCCCTCCTGCTGCTCTGCGGCGTCCCGGCCCGCGCGCAGATGCGCGGCCACGGTGGTCCGGTCCGGGCGCTCGCCGTGACCGCCGACGGGCGCCTCGCCATCTCGGGCGGCTTCGACCAATCCGCCATCGTGTGGGCCATCGAGACCGGTGCCGCGCTCGGCGTGCTGCGCTTCCACGACGGTGCGGTGAACGCGGTCGCCGCACTGCCGGACGGCCGTTTCGCCACGGCCTCCGAGGACGGGCGGATCGCCCTGTGGCGCCTGGGGCGCGCGGAGCCGGAACGGGTGCTGGAGGGCCATACAGGCCCGATCGTCGCGCTCGCGGTCTCGCCGGACGGCCTGTCGCTCGCCTCCGCCTCCTGGGACGGCACGGCGCGGCTCTGGCCGCTCGCCGGAGGGGACAGCCGGCTGCTCGATCCGCACCGCGGCCCGTTGAATGCGGTGGCCTTCCTGCCGGGCGGCGCGCCGGTCACGGCCGGCGCCGACGGGGCGGTACGGCTCTGGCCGGCGGAGGGCGCATCTCAGGTCATCGCCACCGCACCCACGGGCCTCAACGCCGTCGCGGTCGCTTCGGACGGCGAGATCGCGGCCGCCGGGGCCGATGCGATCCTCCGCTTCGTTCGAGCCGACGGTACGGTCCGGGCCGCCGCCGAAATCGGCCCGAACCCGGTGATCGCCCTGGCCCTGTCTCCGGACGGGGCCAGGGTGGCTGCTGCGACGGCGGGCGGGACCATCGTGGTGGTCGACCGGGCGACCGGCCAGGTCCAGCTGCGGCTCGTGGGGCCCGGCCTCCCAGTCTGGTCGCTCGCCTGGCGTCCGGACGGGGCCGAGCTCCTCACGGGTGGCGGCGACCGCCTCGTCCGGCGCTGGGACGCGAAGAGCGGCGAACCGATCGGCGCGCTGATCATGCGGCGCCCGGCAGATCCCCTCGCGGTCCGGCAAGGCGGCCGGGGCGCCGAGGTGTTCGGGGCCTGCGTCGCCTGCCACACCCTGACATCCGACGCGGGCGAGCGGGCCGGGCCGACGCTCGCCGGCCTGTTCGGCCGCCGAATCGCCAGCGTCCCCGGCTACCGGTACTCGGACGCGCTGAAGCGGCTGGACATCGTCTGGACGCCCGAGACCGTCTCGCGGCTCTTCGAGGTTGGCCCCGCCCGCTACACGCCCGGGACGAAGATGCCCGAGCAGACGATCGGCAGCGACGCAGACCGCGCGGCGCTGATCGAATTCCTCGAACGCGCCACCGCGCCCCGCTGAGGCGCCTGTCAGCCGCCCGCGCGCTCGCGCAGGTAATCCTCGGTCGTCCGGGGTTTGTCGCGTTCCGGTGCAGCGTGCGGATCGAAGCCCTGGTTCACCGCGACTTCGACGCGGCAATCCTCGCACATCGTCAGCGCGCGCAGGCGCGCCTCGCCGCCCGCCCCGCTGAACATCCAGTGCCGCTCGCGCAGCCGCTCGACGATGCGCTCGATCGTCGAGCGCGTGCCGAAGGGCTTGGCGCATTGCGTGCAGCAGAAGGGCTCTTCCTCCTTGACGACCCGGCGGGGCGCCGCCCAGGCCGCGAAATCCACCTGCGGGCGCAGGGTGATGACGTCCTCCGGGCAGGTCGCGGCGCAGAGGCCGCACTGCACGCAGAGGCTCTCCTCGAAGCCGAGAAGCGGCTGCTCGGCACTGTCGGAGAGGGCGTGGGTCGGGCAGGCGCTGACGCAGGCGAGGCACAGGGTGCAGTCCGCGACCCGGAAATCGAGGCCGCCGAAGGGGGCGCCGGCCGCGAGCGGAACCCGGTCGACGGGTGCCGGGGCGGCACTGTGCAGGCCGCGGAAGGCATGGCGCAGCACCTCACGCTTGTTCCCCAGAAACAGCAGACCGGCCGGCACCGCGGCTGGCCGCCCCAGCCTGGCCTGCCGGAGGGCGGCGCCCAGCAGATCCGGGTCATCGGTCTCGATGGTCTCGACCACGCGCCCGCCGTCCTCCGCACCGTAGCCCAGCGCCTGCGCCAGCGTCTCCCCGAGGGTCAGGGTCCGGTACAGGGGTTCGAGGTCGTGCTTGGCACGAGCCCGGACCAGGACCCGGATTCCGGCCGCGCCGTAGGCGAACAGGGCCGCGATCACCTCCGGTCCGATCTGCGTGACCTCGTTGACCTGCACCGGCAGCACGTGGGCGGGGAGGCCGTCGCCGTAGCGGCCGAGCGCGTCGATCAGCGGCTCGCCGTGGTCGCCATCGTGGAGCAGGACGAGGGCGTTCTGCCCGCCCGCCGTCCGGTAGGCGCGCATCAGGCTGCGCAGCCGGCGCATCAGCGCGTCGGAGGTCGGCAGCGCGTAGGCGGCGGCCCCGGTCGGGCAGATTGCGGCACAGGAGCCGCATCCCGCGCAGACGTATGGGTCGATGTGCACGGTGTCGCCCGCGGGCGCGATCGCGCCGGTCGGGCAGACATCGAGGCAACGCGTGCAGCCCGTGATGCGGGAGCGGCTGTGCGCGCACAAGTCGCCGTGGAAGTCGATGAAGCGCGGCTTGTCGAACGTGCCGACCAGATGGGACGCCTCCGCCAGCACGCGCTCGACGGCGGCCGGGTCGCCGGGATCCGCGCGCAGATAACCGCTGCGCACCGCATGTGCCGGAAACAGCGGCGCGCCGGCCGAGAGGTCGATGACGAGGTCGCAGGTCGACACGGCCCCGTTGCGCGGCGCGCCGAAGACGAGATGCGTGCGCGAGGACGGGGCCGGGAGGGCATAATCGTCGATGCCGAGCTCGAACGCACCGAGGTACCCCTTGGCGGTTCGGATCGTGCCCTGCAGGACCGGGAAGGCGTTGCGGTGCAGCGGCGAGATCTCGCCGGGGCGCGTCAGCAGGACGGTGATGTCCAGATGCTCGGCGAGCCGCCGGCCGGCCTCGACCGCCACCTCGTCCTGCCCATAGATCAGGGCGACGCCGCGGCTCTCCAGGGAGACGGTAGCGGCGTCGGGGAGCGGCTCGGCCGCCGCGGCGAGCAGAGCGGCCATCTTCGGTCCGGCCGCCGCGGCGTCGGACGACCAGCCGGCGGTCTCCCGGATCTTGGCGTAGACCACCCGGTCCTCCGCCCCTGCCTCCTCGGCGACCTCGTCGAACAGTGGCGCCTGGAGCGTGCAGGACACGGTGACGGGCCGCCCGGTCGCCAGGGCCTCCCGGAAGCGATCGAGCTCGCGGCCGCAGAGCTGGTCGGCGGTGCGAAGCTCGCCGCCGCAGGCCTGGCCCATGACGGCGGTATCGAGGGACATCGTCCGCTCGCAGGAGCAGGCGAATACGAGGCGGTCGGACAAGATCGGACCCGGGTACAAGTGCGAATGGGAGGCCCCTTCGCGCGGCGGGGCCCGTCCCTTATACTCGAACCATTCGAAACAACGATCCGGCATGCGGGCGCAGGTCGCAATCCTGTCCCTCACTCTCATCGGCCCCTCGCCAAAGCCGCTCCATGACTGTCCCCGTCGATGCCGGCCCGTCGAGGCTGGTCCTGCCCCCCGGCTTCAGCGCGCGCGCAGCGGAGCCGCCATCCGACGCGCATGCGGAAGCCTGCCGGCTCGCCGCGTCGGGCGAGGCGGACGCGGCGACGCTCGTCCTGGGCCGGCGCGACGACCTGATCGACCTCGCCGTGGTGCTCGCCCCAACCGAGCCGCTCGCCACCGCGCGCCGCGCGCATTTCGCCGGGATGGTCGCCCTGTGCAATGCCGTGGGCGTCTTCGGACCGCCGGAGATCCCGGTGACGTTCGACTGGCCCGGGACGCTGCTGTTCAACGGCGCGCGCCTGGGTGGCGGGCGCCTCGGCTGGCCTGAAGCGTGCCGCGAGGATGAGGAGCCGGACTGGCTGGTCTTCTCGGGGATGCTGCTCGCCTCGAAACTCGCGGCGGGCGACCCCGGGCACACGCCGGATTCCACTGCCCTGGAGGAGGAAGGTTTCGGCGCGAACCTGCGCGTGCCCCTGGTCGAGAGCTTCGCGCGCCACCTGACCAAGACCTTCGAGATCTGGCGCGAGGACGGCTTCGACCGTGTCGCGGCGCTCTACCTCGCCCATCTGCCGCGGGAAGCCGGTGTGCGGGCCGCGATCGAGCCGGGCGGCGACGGACGGCTGACCTGGCCCGATGGGCGGGTCGAGCACCTCCCGCTGCGCGCAAACCTGGAAGCTCCGGTCTGGCGCGATCCGAAGACCGGCGGAGTCCTTCTGTGACGCTCAAGCTCCCCCGAACGCTGCGGCTCGATCCCTCCGACACCTTCGTCTTCGCGCAGGCCGCCGAACCCGGAGAATGGGCCGTCACCGGGACCTTCCTGTTCCTCGACGGGGATCCGTCGCGGCTGACCGGCAAGGCCCTGACGGCCTTCCGCTCGGGGTTCGTCGGCGTAAGCTCGCTCGGCTTCTCCACCCTGGTGGTGGTGAGCGCGGCGAGCGAGGAGGAGCGCGCGGGGGCCGAGGAGCTGCTCGCCCGCCACATCCACGAGCGCTTCGGCGCGCCCGACCGGGAGGCCGCCCGTGCGGCCGCCCGCGAGGAACTCGACGTCGCCGCGTCCCTCTGCGATCTGCCGGTCGGCAGCGTCGTCGCGCTGCACCGCGTCGCGACGGACGGGGCAATCCGAGAGGATTTCCGGACGCTGCACCACCGGCCCGGCCTCGACCGGTCCCACGGGCGCGCGTTCCTCTTCGTCGAGGACGACGAGCCGGAGGAACAGGCCGACCTCGTCGGCCTTCTGCGTGATACGACGGCGGGAGACTGACCGGATGACCGAGTTCTGGGTCTCAAGCGGCCACCACCTCACGCAGCGTACGGCCGGCGGCGGCCTCGCGGTCACGGACGAACTGATCCTCGCGTATCTGGCGCGGCCCGAACTCGTGCCGCCGGACGACGCCTGCGCGTCCGAGATCGCCCTCCATGCCGCCCTCCTGGACGCGCCCCGGCGGCGCGTGGAGCCCGCCGAGATCGCCGCCATCGCCGACTCCGACGCTCGGGAGAACTGGACGGTGATCCTCGCCTTCCGCGATCGACTGCTCGCGGCCCGCTCCGTGGAGGCCGGATATCTGTCGCTCGTGCGCGGCGACCTCCAGGGCGTGCCGTCCCTGTTCCTGAACCAGCTCGTCCACCTGATCCTGCGCAACGCCCTCGACGGCTGTGACGATCCCTTCGTCCTGCGCGCGGCCGAGCTGTTCTTCCGCCCCCAGCGCGTGAGCTTTCACGAAGGCGCCGTGCTCCTGGCCGATGCCGAGGTGATCGCCGCCCGCGAAGGCAGTGCGCCGCTCTCGCCCCTGCTGACGATGCTGGGCAAGGAGGCGGCGAACGAGCTGGACGTGCTGACGGCCGAGAATGCCTGGACGTACTGGAGCCGGTCGGACGCCTTCACGATGGCGCTCAATCTCGGCTCCGATCCCCGCAGCCGCACGGGATTGGCCCGGGTGATCGAGACCTTCGTGGGCCACCTGCTGAACGTCGCGGTGCGCGTGACGCCCCTCGACCGGCTGGAGGACCCCGACTGGCGCTGGTTCGTCGGTCTCGACCAGGAGGCGACCCGCATCGGCAACGCTCTCTGGCGCGGCGACGCGCTCGATGCCGGAACGCGCGAGCGGGTGCTCGCCGTGTTCAGCCTGACCTTCGACGACCCCGCGCAGGTCCTGCCGACAGTGGGGGATCGCCCGGTCTACCTCCTGCTCGCGGCGGCGCCGGATCGCAGCGTGCAGCTCAAGCCGCACAATCTCGTCGTCGGATTGCCCCTCGCCGAAGGCCGGGAGGCCGCCTGACATGTCCACGACGCCCGAGCATCGTTTCGAGGTCGGCATCATCGTCGCGCGGCGGCGCCTGACCGGGCCCTGGGCGAGCCATGCCTGGCTCCCGGTCGGGGCCCTGCCGGCGGCGGCGGCCGCCTCGCCCTGGACGAAGCTCTCCGAGACCGAGGACGAGGCGACCTTCTATGCCGGCTCGTACGAAGTCGCGCTGCATCCGGGCGAGACCGGGCACTACCGCGACAATCTCGTCTCCGGGCGCCCTTCCCTCTGGGTCGCCCTGCGCAACAACGGCGACGAGACCTACGCGGTCGCGAGCGTCACGGCCGACCCCTATGAGGGGGAATCCATGGCCGAAGGGGTCGGCGAGATCGTCGAGCCGGTGCCGATGCCGCCTGAGGTGCAGGCGAAGCTGCTGGCCTTCTTCGAGGCCTTCCACGTCGAGCGCAAATTCGAGAAGCGCAAGCGCGACCGCGCCGATCCCGAGGCGCTGGCCCACCGGGCGCAGGGGACTCGGGAGCGGCGCGAATGAGCGAGAATTTCCTCTCGCGGTGGACCCGGCGCAAGCGCGCCGTGCGCGCGGCCGCCCTGGCGGAACGGGCCGCGCCGGCCGTCTCCGCCAGGGCGCCTCTCCCGGAGCCGGACGCGGAAGGCGCCGAGGCGGATCTCATCGCGCCGCAGACCGGCCCCGAGGCGCGGCCGCCGGAACCGGAGCCGGCGGACGATCCCGTGCTGGATCTCCCCTCCCTCGAAGCCCTGACCGCGGAGACCGACCTCGCCCCGTTCCTGCGGGCCGGCGTCCCCTCGGTCCTGCGCAACGCGGCCCTGCGCCGGATGTGGTCGCTCGACCCCGCCATCCGGGACTTCGTCAGCGAGGCGCGGGAATACGCTTACGACTGGAACAGCCCGGGCGGCGTCCCCGGCCTCGGCCCGCTCCTGCCGAGCGACGACGTCCAGGCGATGCTCGGCCGTCTCCTGGGCGGGGCCGCCAAAGCGACGCCGGCATCGGCTGAGACCCCCGACAGCCCGCCCGACGGTTCGCCGGAGCCCGGTCAGACGCCGGAATGTCCTCTCGTGGCCGATTCCGCTCCGCCCGGACCTGATCCGGCGGACCACGCGCCGGCCCTCCCGGCCCCCACGGCTACGGTCCAGCTAGCCGCTCCGGCCTTTTCTGATCCGACGCCCGCGCGCGACTCCGTGCCCGCAGCCGACGGAAAGGAGACGCGTCCGGAACCGCGCCTGCGGCGTCACGGCGGCGCGATGCCCAGTACGAGCTAGGAGATTTGGATTGCGGGAGATAAGAGCCTTTCTTATTGTCGTTCCAGAGAGCGAGATCGGTCCGATCTCGGGCGAGTAGAACACTCCAGTGGCGTCGGCGTTCGGACCTATGGAATCGGAGACGCTCGGCGGCGGCCGCGTGGACGACGTCGATGGGCTCCGCGCGCGGCACTACGACCTCCTGGCCGTCCTGCTCGGACGCCCGCCCGGCCAGGACCTGCTCGATACGCTCGCCGGCCTCCCGGGCGGCGACGGGATCCTCGGCCAGCACGTCGCGGATCTGAGCCGCGCGGCGGCAGAGGCGACGGGCGCGGGGGTCGAGCGCGAGTTCTTCGCGCTGTTCATCGGCGTAGGCCGGGGCGAGCTTCTCCCCTACGCCTCCTACTATCTCACCGGCTTCCTCAACGAGCGCCCGCTCGCGCTGGTCCGAGAGGATCTCGCGGCCCTCGGCCTCTCGCGGGACGAGGCCATGAGCGAGCCGGAGGACCATTTGGCCTTCCTGCTGGACGTGATGGCGGGGCTCGCCGGCGGGCGGTTCGCGGCCGAGCCGGCGGCACAGGCGCGCTTCTTCGGCCGGCATCTCGCCCCCTGGGTCGAGCGCTTCTTCGGGGATCTCGAGCGGGCGAAGAACGCGCGCTTCTACCGGGCGGTGGGGGGCCTCGGCCGCACCTTCATGGAGGTGGAGGCGGAAGCCTTCGCGATGGATGCGTGACGGGGATGCAGGTCGTGGCGGTCGGAGCGTGACCGAAACGCCTGACGTGGGTTTCTCATCAAGCGGGTGTCGCTCAGGGAGTTGGATGATGCGGCAGGATCCAAAGACGCTCGGTCGTCGCCAGTTCTTCCGGGCGCTCGGCGGCAGCACCGTGGCGGCCGCCGCGGCGGTCGGGTCGCCGATGGCTGCGACGGAGGCCCAGGCCTTTGACCCGGGCCAGGACGAGACGCGCAGCCGGTACCGCCTGAGCGACCACGTGAAGGCGTTCTACCGGACCAACGGCTACGAGACGCTCCTGAAGAATCCCGATCCCGCTCCGGGAACGAAGTGAGGCTGCCATGCTGACGAAGCGGAAGAGCGGCGAGGCCAGCCGCAGCAAGCATCAGGCGGTCGCGGCCGGTCTCGCGGCCGGCGTGCTCGATCGACGTGCGTTCCTGCGCAAGTCCGGGCTCACCGCCGGCGCGCTCGCCGCCGCGGGCTCGATTCAGCTCGGCGCCGTCCGCAGGGCCGAGGCGGCCGGCTCGTCGGCGGTCGGGCCGGGGACGGTCATCAAGAAGAACATCTGCACGCACTGCTCGGTCGGCTGCACGGTGACCGCCGAGGTCGTGAACGGCGTGTGGGTCGGCCAGGAGCCGTCCTGGGCGAGTCCCATCAACCGCGGAACCCATTGCGCCAAGGGGGCCGCCATCCGCGAACTGGTCTCGTCGGACCGCCGCCTGAAATATCCGATGAAGCTCGTCGGCGGCCAGTGGCAGCGGATCTCCTGGGATCAGGCGATCGACGAGATCGGCGACAAGCTGCTGCAGATCCGCGAGAAGTGGGGCTCCGATTCCGTCTACTGGCTCGGCTCGGCCAAGTACACGAACGAGGCCGCGTACCTGTTGCGGAAATTCGGGGCGTTCTGGGGCACCAACAACGTCGACCACCAGGCGCGCATCTGCCACTCGACCACCGTGGCGGGCGTGGCGAATACCTGGGGCTACGGCGCCCAGACCAACTCGTACAACGACATCCGCAACGCCAAGACCATGATCATCATGGGCGGCAATCCCGCCGAGGCGCACCCGATCTCGATGCAGCACGTGCTGTCCGGGAAGGAGATCAACCGCGCCAACCTGATCGTCATCGACCCCCGTTTCACCCGCACGGCGGCGCACGCCACCGACTACGTGCGCATCCGCTCGGGGACCGACATCCCGGTCGCGTGGGGCATGCTCTGGCACATCTTCCAGAACGGCTGGGAGGACAAGGACTTCATCCGCCAGCGCGTCTACGCGATGGACGACGTCCGCAAGGAGGTCGCCAAATGGACGCCCGAGGAAGTGGAGCGCGTGTCCGGCGTGCCGGGCGAGCAGCTCCGCCGCATCGCGGAGAAGTTCGCCAAGGAGAAGCCCGCCACCATGATCTGGTGCATGGGCAACACGCAGCACACGGTCGGCACCGCCAATGTGCGCGCGCTGTGCATCCTGTGCTTGGCCACGGGCAATGTCGGCAAGCCGGGCACGGGCGCCAACATCTTCCGCGGGCACACGAACGTGCAGGGCGCGACCGACCTCGGCCTCGATGTGACGACCCTGCCGCTCTACTACGGGCTGGTCGAGGGTGGCTGGCGGCACTGGGCCCGCGTCTGGGAGGTGGACTACGCGTGGCTGCAGTCGCGCTTCGATGAGGTTCCCGCGGTCGCCGGCCGCAAGGCGCGGTCCCGCAAGGAGAACATGGAGACCCCGGGCATCACCTCGACCCGCTGGTTCGACTCCGTGAACCTCCCGCCCGAACAGATCGATCAGCGCAGCCCCACGCGGGCGATGATGATCTCGGGCCATGGCGGCAACACCGTCACGCGGCTGCCGGAGGCCCTCGAGGGCCTGAACAAGCTCGACCTGATGGTCGTCGCGGACCCGCATCCGACCACCTTCGCGGCGCTCGATGCCCGGCAGGACAACACCTACCTGCTCCCGATCTGCACCTCGCTGGAGATGGACGGCTGCCGCACGGCGTCCAACCGGTCGCTGCAATGGGGCGAGCAGATCGTGAAGCCCGCCTTCGAGTCCAAGAACGACTACGAGTTCCTCTACCTGCTCTCGAAGAAGCTCGGCTTCGCCGACCCGATGTTCAAGAACATCAAGGTCGAGAACAACGTCCCCTTGGCCGAGGACATCCTGAGGGAGATCAACCGCGGCGGCTGGTCGACGGGCTATTGCGGGCAGTCGCCCGAGCGCCTGAAGGCGCATATGCGCAACCAGCAGAAGTTCGATCTCGTCACCCTGCGGGCGCCGAAGGACGATCCGGAGGTCGGCGGGGATTATTACGGCCTGCCCTGGCCCTGCTGGGGCAAGCCCGAGATCCGCCATCCCGGCTCGGCCATCCTCTACAACACGGCTCTGCACGTGAAGGAGGGCGGCGGCACGTTCCGCGCGCGCTTCGGCACCGAACGCAACGGCGAGACCCTGCTGGCCGAGGATTCCTACTCCAACGGCTCGGACCTGACCGACGGCTATCCGGAATTCACCCTCGGCGTGTTCAAGAAGCTCGGGTGGGACAAGGATCTCACGGCGGACGAGCTGGCGACCATCCTGAAGATCGGCGGCGACAAGCCCGACACGGTGAGCTGGGCGACCGACCTCTCGGGTGGCATCCAGCGCGTCTGTCTCGAGCGAGGCGTCTCGCCGTTCGGCAACGGCAAGGCGCGCGCGAATGCCTGGAACCTGCCCGACCCGGTGCCGGTCCATCGCGAGCCGATCTACTCACCGCGCCCCGATCTGGTCGCCAAGTACCCGACCCGGCCCGACGAGCGGCAGTTCCGCATGCCCAATATCGGGTTCTCGGTGCAGAAATCCGCGGTCGAGCGCAACGTCGCCCGGGACTTCCCGATCATCCTCACCTCGGGCCGCCTCGTCGAGTATGAGGGCGGCGGCGAGGAGACCCGCTCCAACCCGTGGCTCGCCGAGCTGCAGCAGGACATGTTCGTCGAGATCAACACCGGTGACGCGGCCGAGCGCGGCATCAAGGATGGTCAGTGGGTCTGGGTCACGGGCGCGGAGAACAACTCCAAGACGAAGGTGAAGGCCCTCGTGACCGACCGCGTCGGGAAAGGCGTCGCGTTCATGCCGTTCCATTTCTCCGGCTGGTACCAGGGCAAGGACATGCGCGACTACTACCCGAAGGGCACCGACCCGGTCGTGCTCGGCGAGAGCGTCAACACCGTCACGACCTACGGCTTCGATCCCGTCACCGGCATGCAGGAGACGAAAGCCACCCTGTGTCAGATCCGAGCGGCCTGAGAGGAGCGACCTGATCATGGCGCGCATGAAGTTTCTCTGCGACGCGGATCGTTGCATCGAGTGCAACGCCTGCGTCACCGCCTGCAAGAACGAGCACGAAGTGCCGTGGGGCATCAACCGGCGGCGGGTGGTGACGCTCAACGACGGCAAGCCCGGCGAGCGCTCGGTCTCGATGGCCTGCATGCACTGCACCGACGCGCCCTGCGCGGCCGTCTGCCCGGTCAACTGCTTCTACACCACCGCCGACGCGGTGGTGCTGCACTCCAAGGACATCTGCATCGGCTGCGGCTACTGCTTCTATGCCTGCCCGTTCGGCGCACCGCAGTACCCGCGCGTCGGGAACTTCGGGTCCCGAGGCAAGATGGACAAGTGCACCTACTGCTCGGGTGGCCCCGAGCCCGATCTCTCGACCGCCGAGTACGAGAAGTACGGTTCGAACCGGCTCGCGGAGGGCAAGCTGCCGCTCTGCGCCGAGATGTGCTCGACCAAGGCTCTGCTCGCGGGCGACGGCGAGATGATCGCCGAGATCTACAAGCAGCGGGTGATCAAGCGCGGGTACGGCTCGGGGGCCTGGGGCTGGAAGACGGCCTATCGCGAGACGA
Organism: Methylobacterium sp. ME121; assembly: GCF_000974725.1. NCBI lineage: Bacteria > Pseudomonadati > Pseudomonadota > Alphaproteobacteria > Hyphomicrobiales > Methylobacteriaceae > Methylobacterium > Methylobacterium sp. ME121. The sequence goes on along the minus strand of NZ_BBUX01000003.1, from coordinate 5,858 downwards.
TCGCGATCTGATGTGGGGCTGCTCCTCGGCTGAGGGGCGCGCCGGTACAGGGACCGCGGCAGCGTCCGCGGACCGCTCGACCGATCTGAAAGGAACGCCGATGCGGCGGGCATGGACGCTTCTCAGCACTCTCGTCCTGGCAACGGCGCTCTGGGCTGCACCGGGTGTCTACGGGGCCGCGCAGGCGCAGAACCCGATCCAGGCCGATGGCCGGAACCCGACGGGGGCGAATCCCACGGCGGATTCGATCAATGAGGAGCTTCTGTTCCGGCAGTCCCCCAAGATCAGCGGGCGCATCAGCATCCCGGACGGCAAGGCCGCCAACCTGATCCAGCCGCAGGGCCGCACGTACCAGATGTTCCGCGAGGGATGGCTGCCCTGGATCGGGGCCCTCGTGATCCTCGGCATGCTCGGCGCCCTGGCGCTGTTCTTCCTCTGGCGCGGCCGCATCATCACGGATCACAGCCAGGAATCCGGCAAGAAGATCCTCCGGTTCAACGCGTTCGAGCGGTTCACGCACTGGATGACGGCCGTGTGCTTCATCATCCTGTCCCTGTCCGGCCTGAACTACATCTTCGGCAAACGGCTGCTGATGCCCCTGATCGGGCCGGATGCCTTCGGTGCGCTGGCCCAGTACGCGAAGTACAGCCACGTCTATCTCGCCTGGCCCTTCATGCTGGGTGTCGCCTTCATGATCGTCGTCTGGATCCGGGACAACATCCCGAACCGGATCGACTGGGAGTGGCTCAAGGCGGGGGGCGGCTTCATCGGCAGCAAGCACCCGCATGCGGGCCGCTTCAACGCGGGCCAGAAGGGCGTGTTCTGGATGGTGGCCGGCTTCGGCGCCGCCATGGGCGCCACCGGCCTGATGATGCTCTTCCCGTTCGCGCTCGTCGACGTCAACGGGATGCAGATCATGCAGGTGATCCATTCCCTGATCGGCATCGTCTTCATCGCCGGTATCCTGGCCCACATCTACATCGGCACGCTCGGGATGAAGGGCGCCTACGACGCGATGGGCAGCGGTCAGGTCGATCTGGCCTGGGCGCGCGCGCACCACGACCTCTGGGTCGAGCAGGAGCAGGCCCGCACCGCCAGCGGCCCGCAGCTCGGGTCCCGCCCGGCACCGGCCGAGTGACGGGCCGGGTTGGCCTCCCAGCGTCACACCGGATGCTCCGGACTCCTATCAGGGACCACTGACATGAAAGCTTTCATCGCCGCCGTCCTTGCCGCCGTTCTCCTGGGCGTCGCGGCCATGCTGGCGCTCACGAGCAATCAGAAGTTCGCCTACCAAGCGTTCGCCACCTCCGGTGCGCGGGTCTCCGAGCCGGGCACCAACTTGGTCGGCCCGCGTTGGAACGGCGACCCCGCTCCCGATGAGTTTGCCGGCGAGCCACATGGAAAAGCCGAGGGTGCCGCCTCGCAGCCGAAGCGTTCCTGAGGCCCAGCCTTCGAGCACCACTGCGACGTGACCAGGCTTTCAGGAGGAGCGCATCCGATGAAGCGACGACTGAGCACCTTCGCCCAGGCAATCGGCCTGGCAGGGGCCCTGCTCGGAGCGGACAACGCCCTCGCGCAGGAGAGCGGCACAGCCGTTCCCACCGGGCGTCCAGCCAATCTCTGCCAGGAGCTTCTGGCCTTCGTGAAGCAGCCGAATCCAGCGAAGGAGGCCGCCGCGACGCCGCCGCAACAGGCGACCGCCGTCTCGAATCCTTCGGGAGCGAGCCAGGGCACGCCATCGGCCGCCGGCGGCGACGTCCAGCAGAAATCCGGCTTGAGCGGGCCGACCCCGGGAGGCTCGCCAAATCAGGCGGGCACCGATGCCCAGCGCGGGCAGGGGAACCAGGCGGCGAAGGATGCGCCGAGTGCCGCCAAACCGGCCTCATCACCTCAACCGGACGCGGCCACCATCGCGACGGTCGAGGCCGCTGCCGCAGCCGACGACCAGCTCGGATGCCGTTCGGCCGCGCGGACGATGCGGACGCACGGTGTGGCCCTCCCGCCACCACTCCTTGCATTAGCTGCGCTCGATCCGAAATTTTATGCCCAGTAGTATGCGGTCTTTGCCAAGCGATAGTGAGTTAAAGTAACTGCTGACAGAGCTAGACGCTGTTCTAGACCTGTGGCGTGTCGAGCGAACTGTCTGGGCGTGACGCGGACGAAGGCGACGAGGTGCAGGTCTGCCAGGGGTCTGGCACAGCGCTCATAGTCTTTGACGAGGCGGCGGAAGCACCTGGCCTCGACAAAGGAGCGCTCGACCACCCACCGGCGGGGAAGCAGCACGAAGTCGCGCTTGGCCTCCGGCAGCTTGCCCCCTCCAAGGCAATGCCTTGCGAGCGTGCTGCCGCGGCCCGCTTCTCGCCCTTGTAGCCCTGATTGTGGATGCACCTCGAAGGACAATGGCGAGAGGTTGGCGGTCTTCAATTCGTACGTTTCACGGCCGCCGAAGGGCGTGGTCTCCGAACGTCGCGTGCGACGCGATACCACCAAGTCCAGCCGCGGAGCACGCCCTGACGCTCAGCAGCTTTTCTCAAGCCCCGTTTCACGGATCGGTCCAGACAGCCGCCCGGACGAGCAGCCCGCGTCCGCTTGCGGGGTGCTGCCGGATTTGGCTGGACGGCGGCAATGGGCGCGAAGCCGAACGTCCGGTTTTTCGTACACTGATGGTTCGGCGTGACGTGCTCCAGCCGTAAGCGGCCCGCCCGCTTCGGAGAGGGTCCAGCGGAAAAGCGGACCGGCAGCTACCGACCCAATTTTGACGCTCAACGCGGATCGCGACGTCCTTCAAAGCCGACATTCAGCTGTATGCCGCCCGGACCAATTTCTGGAAGCTTGACTTCCAAAACGCATGATGATCGAAGTACCGATCGATATTAGAGAAATGCTCAGTATAGTATGCAATTAAAATCGGCTAACGATTACGGCAAATATGAAGTCATCGCTTCATATTTGAACATATTGCCGCGTCACAATGTTGGGTGAATATTTTGATTGGCGCGTCTCAATGGACGCCTGTTTTGACCGCGATAGTGACAGGAAAATACGCACTAGGGCTTTGCAGTACTTCGGGGTCTTCGAAGGTTAAGGTCTGCGCACCATAACGCACGGCACCAGCATCTCCGTATAGACTTTTCTTGAAGTAGCTCGTTTTAAGACCGTCGCGCAGAAGGCTATTTAACGTGTGGCTCCAGTTGAACCTCACTTTCCTGGCAATCGCAGAAATGCCTACGCTTGTGACGTCCCAATGACAGATGCCGAGGTTGTATAGATCCGCATCCTGCCACGCATCACGGAAGAAATATCCTTTCCAAGTATGGTCATCTACGCGTTTCATTTCAATGGAAATTCCAAAGTTCGGCACGTCTTGCTGACCCAGGAACGAAATAATCGGCAGACACTCTCTGTTTACAATCTCATATCCAATGTATCCCTCGATAGAATCCCACGGCTCGGGAGCGTTTGACGTGGCGATGACATCATAGCGCTTGACGGAGAGCGGATTTCTCGCGGGATGTTTAGGGCTTTTATAAGTCATGAAGAATACTATAATTGCCACTAAAAATACGATCGTTGCAATTAGGATTATTCGGCGTTTCATTCAGTGACGTTACGCTACCGACAGCACCCGTGCCCATGAGGCACCGCATGTGTCGAACGACGCCCTGAACAAGGGGCGCGTGAACGACCGGCGTATGATTAGCCGTGTTATCCACGTGTTCAAGTCTGGCCGTTAGCGGAACGACGCTTCGGAAGGTCGATTTGAGAAGCGGACTGCCTTCTATCGACCCAACCCGGCTACCCGGATCGCGCTCCGCGCTTCCCCAAAGCAGCCGTTCGGCAACTTCGGCGTGGAGTTGGGGAGCCTCACCACTCCTGATGATTAGTGGAACTATCGCGATCTTGCTTGCGCCAGGGTGCTTCTTGATCCTGCCGATTGTCATCCATGTTGACGATCACGGTCCCTCGGCGACCTCTGCCCATCCAGAGGTTCCCTGAGGGGCCTCGAAAGCCCGCATAACCGTTCGCGCAATATACGGTCCCTGCACGTTCGGTACACGGCGGGGCCAACGGAGCTGGCTCCACTGGAAACAGGACAGAGGCAAGGGCTACGGCTGACCCAGCTGAGGCCATCACAGAGCCTAAGGCAACGGCGGATAGAATGCGCATGCCCAGATGTTATGCATCCTGTGGTTGCATATCAACTCGTCTACGCAACCTAACTCCGAGGCTGCACGGGACATCGAATGGCTTGGTAAACATCGGGCAGAAGTTCAGCCAATCGACAGACGAGCATCCGCAAGCCTTGATAACTCAACTGGTTCTGGTTTTCCGGAGCGCAGCTCGGATTGAGTTGCGAGCGGCAGCACGGCTCGGTGCGGCCTGAACGTCGGCTCGACCAAGACAAGCAGATATCGACGGCGTCCATCTCCGATGCCGCAGATGGGTGGAACGCGTGCAGGACGAGTACGTCCGTTCCGATGCCTCTGCTGCTCGGAAACGGAACGGCAGTAAACCACCCATCTGAGACCTTCAGGCGAACGATTCGTGCCGGCAGACGCTGGCTAGAAGCTGCCGCCCCGTTTCGGAGCAGGCTCGCAACAGAGGCAGACGCGCTGCCTTCGACCAGGCTGGACATACAGCCTGGTGTGACACGCTCAGGCAGGAGCAGCAGCGGATACCTACGTCGCGACGCGGCCTTCCACTGACGAACGACAGCCCGCGGCGGCGCCCCTCGGCCGACAACGCCATCATATGGCCCACCGTCGATCTCCGTGAGCTCTCGCTGAAGTAGCGTCAGAGCCGCGAATACAAGCCGATGCGATCTCAGTCCCGCACGCCGCGGGAGGAGCTCAGAACCAAAGTTGAACGCTCCTAACATGCATTAATTCGGGAGCGCGCGGAGGAAGCTAAGCAGCAACGCTCGGCGACCCGTCGCTCCATTTTCGGTCCAATTGCTGTCCATCAGGAATTGCAACGTGCTGGCCCGGTGCGCGGATCGAACGAAAGGGCAACCATCTACATTGAGCCCTATTGCTGTTCTTCGCCGTCGGTGCTTCTTCGCTGCGCCCGCGATCCGAACGGCGGCCTCATCGGGCCTGTGCATCTACCCTGAAGGTGTATCCGAATGACGCCGACCACGTCGCAGTTGGAGCCGAAGCTCCTCTTGAAGAGCCTCCGCGCGTTCCGGAAGGGCGATTTCTCGGCCCGACTGCCGCTCGATCTGACGGGCATCGATGGCGAGATCGCGGAAGCGTTCAACGACATCGTCGAGCTGAACCAAGGACTCGCGCGGGAACTCGACAGGGTCGCGCGCGCGGTCGGCAAGGACGGGCGCATCAATGAGCGCGGCAAGCTGCCGGCGGCCACCGGCGGCTGGAACGACTGCGTGGACTCGGTCAACACGATGATCGGAGATCTCGTGCAACCGACCACCGAAGTCGCGCGGGTCATCGGGGCGGTAGCCAAGGGTGATCTCGGTCAGACCATGCAGCTCGAGATCGACGGCCGCCCGCTGAGGGGCGAGTTCCTGCGCATCGGCAAAGTGGTCAACACGATGGTCGACCAGCTGAATTCCTTCGCGTCCGAAGTGACACGCGTCGCGCGCGAGGTCGGCTCGGAAGGCAAGCTCGGCGGCCAGGCCCAGGTCAAGGGCGTCGGCGGCACCTGGAAGGATCTCACGGATAACGTGAACCTGATGGCGGCCAACCTCACCGGTCAGGTCCGCAACATCGCCGAGGTCACGACAGCCGTGGCCAACGGCGATCCTGTCCAAGAAGATCACCGTCGACGTGAAGGGCGAGATCCTGGAGCTCAAATCGACCATCAACACGATGGTGGATCAGCTGAACTCCTTCGCC